>JAGREB010000242.1 GCA_020446775.1 Paracoccaceae bacterium | reverse complement strand
ACCGCATCGCGACCCATATCCTCGCGTTCGAAGGCGATAGCCACGTTGAATGGTTCGAAGGCAACTACGAGGATTATGAGGAAGACAAGAAGCGCCGCTTGGGCGACGACGCGGTCAATCCGCACCGCATCAAGTACAAACCGATACAGAGATAGTGACAGGGGACGCGTGCCGACATGCCCCGCAAACCTTTGCTGATCATGGTAGCCGGCCCATATTCATCAGGCGGTGCAAATTCCGATCAACGCGCAGCGAACTTGCGTGCGCTGAACGAAGCGGCGTTGGCTGTGCAGGCAAAGGGTCATACGCCGTTGATCGGTGTAAACGCTGTGCTTCCAATGATCGAACTCGCCGGTCACGACCGATATAGTGAGCTGATGATGCCTATTTGCCGCCAATTGGCCGCGCATTGCGATGCCGTCTTGCGGATCGGTGGCCCGTCCCAAGGCGCAGATGAAGAAGTGGAAATTGTGATCGCGAACGGTGGAATTATTTTTCGCAATGTCGCGGAAATACCGATGGCCGACTAGATATCAATAAGCCTGATCAGTTCACGTATCGGACTGTTTCTCCAGGTCGCTGACCTGCTTGCGCATCTGCGTCAACAGTCCCGACATGCCGCCATTCTGCTGAATGACGGTGGCGTATTCCTGGCGGTACGTGATCGCCATGCTGACGCCTTCGATGATGATGTCGACGATGCGGTAACCCTGTTCACGCATGCGCAGACGCCACGCTACGGCGAACGACTGGCCGTTCTTGTCGATGATCGCCGAATTGACCACCGCGCCGTTATTGCCGTCGGGCGAACTGTTTTGCACGTTCAGCGTTTGGCCTTGGTATTCGCTGAACCGCCGCGTCCAGGTGTAGACGATGACGTCCTCGAACAGCTTTTGGAACGCGTCGAGGTCGTCGGGCTTTGCCGCCCGTGCGAACCGCCCCAGCACAAAGCGGCCGATCGCCGGAATATCGAAGAACTCGCCGAACAACGTGCGGAACCGCGACGATTTTTCCGACTGCGGAATATCGGCTTCAAGAATTTGGGTGATCCCGGTCTCGGCGAACTTGGACACATAGCCCGACGGATCGGTTTGCCAATCGTCGGCGCGCGCGGGGGCGGCGGCGGCGATGGCCATGGCGCTGAGGGTGAATGTGCGGCGGGGGATCATGCGTGGGTCCTCGTAGCGGCGCGGTACGGGCGCCGATGTCCTATCGCGCGGCAATATTGCCGCGGAGTGTCGTTCCGGCGAACGGGTCTTCGCCATCTTCACCGTTCATGGGCGGTAGAGGCGCAGGGGCGCCGTTGCGGATTTCCTTGGCGCGGTTTTGCTGATAGGCCGCGCGCAACGCGGCGTAATAATCGATCGAGGACTTCCGCAGCTCGTCGGTCGTCGACATCGTGCTGGCTTTGAGGTCGATCAGCAGCGCGCTGAAATACGCCCACTGATGCCAGCTCGGATTGTCGGCGTAGGAATACCAGGCGACCGGATCGAAGGCGAAACTGTCTACGGCCAGGCCAAAGCCGTCGCGCACGCCGGTCGGGCCGATCACCGGTAAATAGAGATAGGTGCCTTCTTGAACACCCCATCTTGCCAACGTCTGGCCGAAATCCTCGTAGTGGTACGGCATGCCCGCGTCGGTCGCCACGTCGACAAAGCCGAGTAGGCCGACCGTCGTGTTCATCATGAACCGGCCGACCGTCGTGCCGGCGCGCTCACCTTCGCCTTGCAGCAGGTCGTTGATCAGGGTGATCGGCGATCTGAGATTGCGCAAAAAGTTGGTGACGCCGCGCCGCCCCGGTTCCGGGACGATCTCGCGGTAAGTCCAGGCAACCGGGCGGATCAGAACCGTATCGAGCGCATTGTCGACGCCGAACATGGCCCGATTGAAGGGCTCGAGGCGATCGTTGGTATCTTCGAACGCGGCCATCGCATCGGGGTCGTTCGCGGGAGGCTTGCTGGCGCATGCCACGGTCAGAACCGCGGTCAACGCGGCCATCCCGAACTTCGCCAAAATTGCTCCTTCACTGGTCCGCACGTCACATCCACCTAAGCTCGAATCAATTCCCGTTGCCGCTAGATGCGCCCATCAAATCCCGGCGACCTACAGCAAATGGTTGTATCCGGACGGTTGGCTATCATACCGGACACGGAAACTCTAGACACGAATCCGTCATACCAGGGCTGCGTTTTATTCCAATTGGCAAGTCCGAACAAAGACTTCGCGAAGGCGAATCGTTTGCACTGGTTCTTCATCTATGACATGCACCCTTTTCGAAGGTGGTAAACCTAGGGCGTTCCAAATCAACGCCCGAAAACGAGTTTCAGATTGGCAAGACGATTGTGTTGAAAACAGGACCGTTCCGTTGACCAAGACACCAGCGACATCATCCGACCGGGCAAATCGGCCGAATGCGCCGATCCAGGTGTCGTTCGAGTTTTTTCCGCCGCGGACCGAAAAGATGTACGCAACGCTTTGGGCGTCCATCGAGCGTTTGGCGCCGCTCAAGCCGCGTTTCATTTCGGTGACCTACGGTGCGGGCGGATCGACGCGCGAGCGGACCCACGACACGGTCGTCCGGATTCAACGCGAGATGGGCATTCCCGCCGCTGCGCATCTGACCTGCGTCGGGGCCACGCGCGCCGATGTCGATGCGGTGGCAAAACATTACTGGGAATCCGGAATTCGCCACATCGTGGCCCTGCGCGGCGACCCGCCCGAAGGCGAAACGAAGTATGCGCCGCATCCGGGCGGATATGCGTATGCGAGTGATCTTGTGGCGGGTTTGAAAAAGGTGGCCGATTTCGAGATCAGCGTCGCCGCCTATCCTGAAACGCATCCCGACGCGCAGACCGCTGCCGCCGATCTCGAAAACCTCAAGCGCAAGATCGACGCCGG
>JAGREB010000241.1 GCA_020446775.1 Paracoccaceae bacterium | reverse complement strand
TGAAATTCACCCTCTCCTGGCTGAAGGAACATCTCGACACCGACGCGAGTGTTGACGAAATCGCGGCCAAGCTGACGTCCATCGGCCTTGAGGTCGAAGGCCTGGAAGACCCCGGCAAATCCTTGGCGCCATTCATCGTCGGCGAAGTGCTGGAAGCCGATAAGCATCCCAATGCCGACCGGCTGAAGCTGTGCAAAGTCTCGACTGGCACATCGACGCTGCAAGTGGTGTGCGGTGCGCCCAACGCGCGCGCAGGTATAAAGGTTGTATTGGCGCAGCCGGGCGCAGTGATCCCCGCCACCGGCGACGTGCTCAAAAAGGGCAGCATCCGCGGCGTCGAAAGCCAAGGTATGATGTGCTCCTCACGCGAGCTAAAACTCGGCGACGATCACGACGGCATCATTGAACTTCCGGCCAGCGCCAAAACCGGCGCGCCGGTGGCGACGGTTCTCAATTCCGATCCGGTGTTTGAAATCGCGCTAACGCCCAATCGCGTCGATGCGCTTGGCGTGCGCGGTGTGGCGCGCGACTTGGCCGCCGCCGGTTTGGGGACGCTGAAATCGCTCGATGAGAGCGCGGTCAAAGGCAGTTACGACGCGGCACGCAAAGTCGCGATGCGCCTCCCCGCCGATAAATCCCATCTTTGCCCGCAGTTCGTCGGCCGCCAAATCAAAGGCGTCAAAAACGGCCCGAGCCCGGCGTGGCTGGCCGACCGCTTGAAGGCGATTGGCTTGCGCCCCGTGTCGGCGCTGGTCGACATCACCCAGTACATCAACATCGACCTGGGCCGTCCGCTGCACGTGTTCGACAACGCCAAACTTTCCGGCGATGTGGGCCCGCGACTCGCCAAAGGCGGCGAAAAACTCGCCGCGCTGAATGGCAAGGAATACGAACTGGATGAGTCGATTGTGGTCATCGCCGACGATGCCAACGCTGTCGGGATCGGCGGCGTCATGGGCGGCGAGCCGACCAGCGTGAACGACGCCACCATTGATATTTACTTGGAATCGGCGCTGTTCGACCCGTTCAACATTGCCGCCACAGGCCGCAAATTGCAGATCAATTCCGACGCGCGCTATTGCTTCGAGCGCGGCGTCGATCCCACCTCGGCCACCACAGGCGCCGAAATCGCGACGCGCCTCATTGTTTCCCTCTGCGGCGGCGAAGCGTCGCATGTGGTGGTCGGCGGCGCGGCCCCGGCTTGGACGCGCTCCGTCGCCTTCGATCCCGCCAAAGTTAAAACCCTTGGCGGCGTGGACTTATCTGACGCGGAGATCAAAGGCGCGTTGGAGCGCTTGGGATTCTTGGTGAAAACCGGATCGCCGTGGCAGGTGTCGCCACCGTCGTGGCGTGCCGACGTCACGCTTTGGCAGGATTTGGTCGAGGACGTCATCCGCGTCACCGGCTACGACAATATTCCCGCGACGCCGCTGCCGCGCCCGGAGACGATCAAACCGGCGCTGAACGCAGCGCAGCGCAACGTCAATCAGGCCAAGCGTACGTTGGCTGCTCGGGGCTTGTGCGAAACCGTGACCTGGGCGTTCCTGCCGAAGGCCCACGCCGAATTGTTCGTCGGCGGCATGACCACGGTGCCGCTCGATAACCCGATCAGCGCCGACCTTGATGTCCTGCGTCCGTCCGTAATCCCGAATTTGGTGGCCGCGGCCGGCCGCAATGCCGCGCGCGGTCTTGGCGATTCGAACCTGTTCGAAGTCGGCCCACGCTTCACCGGGTTTAAGCCGGGCGACCAGGACACCATCGCGGGCGGCATCCGCGCCGGACACACCAGCGACCGCCATTGGACGGGTGCGCGACGCACCTATGATGCCTTCGACGCGAAAGCCGATGCCGTTGCCGTTCTGATGGCGGTTGGCGTCAACCCGGCGTCTTTGCAAACGGCTGCCGCCGCTTCCGATGTCGCGAGCTGGTACCACCCCGGCCGTGGTGGCGCGGTAAAACTCGGCAACCAGGTGTTGGCCACCTTCGGCGAGTTGCATCCGCGTGTGCTTGGCGCCTTCGATATGAAAGGCCCCGTCGCGGCGTTCGAGGTCCATCTCGACAACGTTCCGCCGGCCAAGAAGTCGAAAACCGGTGCGGCCCGTCCGCTGCTGAAAGCTTCGCCGTATCAACCCGTCGATCGGGATTTTGCGTTTGTCGTCGATGTGGCGGTGACTGCGGAAGCCGTCTTGCGCGCCGTGCGCAACGCCGAGCGCGAATTGATCACTGACGTTGGCCTATTCGACGTGTACGAGGGCAAGAATATCGAGGCCGGCAAAAAGTCGCTGGCCGTGACCGTGCGTCTGCAATCGAAGTCCGCGACATTGACCGACGCCGAGATCGAGGCCGCCGCGGCCAAGATCGTCGCCGCCGTCACCAAGGCCACCGGAGCCACTTTGCGCGCATGACCGATCTTAGCCACATCCGGAACTTCGCCATTATCGCCCATATCGATCATGGCAAATCGACGCTGGCCGACCGGCTGATTCAACGCTGCGAGGGCGTAACCCAGCGCGAGATGCGCGACCAAATTCTCGATTCCATGGACATCGAGCGTGAGCGCGG
>JAGREB010000020.1 GCA_020446775.1 Paracoccaceae bacterium | reverse complement strand
CCTTTGCCGAAGGCGCGTTCGATTTGCGTCAGCGCGGCGTCGAGAGCCTTGGATTTGTCCATATTGTCTTTCTCGATCAGGCGAAGGGCGGGCTCGGCCATGTGAAGGCTCCTGTCTGTATTGTGTCCCCAGTGTCGTGTCCACCGCCGCACCCGTAGGGACAATGTGGACCCCGTTCTCGTGTTCAGCGGTGTGCCCGTGAATGTACACTTTTTGTTCTCATGGGCAAGCGGAATTTGCGCGATTATATACTTGACTGAAAAGATTGTTTGGGGCATAAAGGGTTCAAGGAGAACGACAAATGACCCCGACAGCCCTCACAAACCCCATTTATAACGACGAAAAAGCGGCCCGTGAACACCTTGAGAACATAAGGTGGCCAAACGGGGTTACGTGCCCTCATTGCGGCTCTGTGGACGCCGCACAGCCGCTCGGGGGTAAGTCAATGGGCGACGGCTGGTTTTACTGCAAAGCCTGTCAGGACAAGTTCACCGTCCGCACGGGAACGGTTTACGAGCGCAGCCATATCCCGCTTCACAAGTGGCTCTTGGGTTTCCGCCTGATGGCGTCCTCAAAGAAGGGCATCAGCGCGCATCAGCTACACCGCACCTTGGGCATTACCTACAAATCTGCTTGGTTCATGGCGCATCGTATTCGTGAAGCGATGCGCGATACTGACCCCTCACCCTTGGGCGGCAAAGACAAGGTGGTAGAGGCCGACGAAACCTTCCTCGGTCAGCCCGGTTATGTGTTTGTGTCCGGTAAGGGTTGGCAGAAGAAGCGCGGCCTCAAGACCAAAACGAAGGTTCTGACGCTGGTTGAGCGCGACGGCAAAGCCAAGTCCATCAAGATCGAAGAACTGAACGCTGCAACGATCGCACCGCTGGTCAAGAAGAACGTCCGCAAGTCTACCCGCCTGATGACGGACGAAGGGCGCTGGTACAAACAGGTCGGAAAGCAGTTCAAGAAGCACGAAACCGTGACCCACCAGAACGGCGAATATGCCCGTGGCGACGTGACCACGAACACGGTTGAAGGCTACTTCTCGATCTTCAAGCGCGGCATGATCGGTGTGTACCAGCACTGCAACGAAGCACACTTGCAGCGTTATCTGCACGAGTTCGATTTCCGCTACTCAAACCGTGCGGCCTTGGGCGTTGATGACGGCGAGCGCACCACCCGCGCAATCAAATCAGCGGAAGGCAAGCGCCTGACCTATCGGCGGACTACTAAGCGGGCCGCGTAAGAAGCGTCTGACAAGAAAGGATTTTCGGGCTCTTCGCAGGTGGTTCTCGAACCAAACCAACAAGAAAAAGTGAGCAATTTTAACGGTTTATGAACCTTGATATGGGGTATTGACTCCAATAGGCTATCAACAGCATATGCCGCCCTCACTAATGGAGTAGATGGCAATGAGCACGGAACAATACGCGAGAGTAATCGTATTCAAGGAAGGTGAAACCCTTTTCGCCCAATGCCTTGAATATGATATTTGCGCCCATGCTCAAGACGAACAGACGCTCTATGCGCGTTTTAAAGCGCTCTTCAATTTTGAGCGCAACTTGAGCATTGAACGGAATGGTGCGCCGTTTGCGGGACTGGATAAGGCTCCGCAGAAATTCCATGACATGTGGGATGCGTGCGTTCTGAAAGAAAACTTCGCTATTGCGAGTACACACCTATCGCTTGCGAAGTGCGCATAATTCTGTCACCTGGGTGGCATGATTTCTCAATTTGCCACCCAGTTCATAACCCTCGAAGAATACTTGAAGTGGGCCCTTTCTGAGGGCTGCCGCGTTCAGACTGGTTTTAGCGCTGGCCCTGACGGCATGATGGAATTTACCGTCGTAACCGCCAAATCAGGCCGATATGCAGTAATCCACGATTTAAGCCCTGGGGAAGCAATCCCCGCCGCTGCCTACGCGCAATATGACCGCCGCCTTGGTCTGGAATCTCCGTTCGGCAAAACCAAGCAATAATCCCTAATCTTTGTTCGATTTCTTCGTCTTTGGAGTCTTTGCTTTGTTTCTTGGCTTCGGCGGCATCTTAAGCGACCGCCTTAACGCCGCGTCCATGCGCTTCATGATTTCTGATTCTTCTCGCTTCGGCTCGTTCATTGGTTGGCTGCCTTATCTGAGGCGAGGAGGAGACTCCCAAGGCCAAGCTTCTTCCCGTCTTGCGCCGCTGGGATGGCGGGCAGTTCTTTCAAAACAGCAATCATCGTTCCCGTCACCAGATTAAATATTCTTACGCCATCATCAAAGTTCAGAGACTTCCTTCCGTGCATTAAGGCGTTGCGGTCAATGTCCTTAATTGCGTCAAGCCACCCGATAGTCTCTGGATCTGGCGTTCTATCGCCCTTCACGTCGCGCAAGCCTTTTAAATACTTCGCGATTGTCATGTCTTTTTCGGGGGTAAGCCCAAACGACTTATAATAGTCGGCCAGAATAATTTCGAGCGCGCGAACAGCGTGGATTCCAGATGCCGTTGGCAAATCAAACGCCAGCGCACGTCCAGCGTCACGAAAATCATTGGCCGCGGGCGCGTTCGCACTCAGTTTGCTCCTAATTTCATCCGAAAACTGGTTTAATGCCTCATTCATAAGGTCATGCGTGTCATAGATACCGCGCTTAGGAACATAGTAAGTGGCCGCGCGGCCGAGTTCGGCGGCGAGATTATTTTCAAAAGTCCGGAATGCCGTTTTGAGTTTTGAAATATCGTAAGGAGAAATCGCCGCATTCCAATCAAAGTCCTTCAGGTGCCCGTCAGTGTCAGCGAAATGCTCTTTCCAAAATTTATCAGCGGCATCTTTAAGGGCCCTTAGGCTATTTTCGGAATATACAAGTTTGACGGGCTTCCCTGCCAATAGCCCAGTACAGCAGCGCAGAATTTGCATCACTGCGGAAACAGCATCACCCTTTGTTACGGTTGAACCAAAAGTTTCATCCAGCTTCATAACGTGCGCTAAGTCGCGCCCCATTTTGTAAAAATCGAACTGGTCTATCCGTTCCATGTCGCGACCTCGGAATAGGCGATGGCTCGCCTTAAGGGGGAAGAACAAAACCTTATCCCCATGACCGTCGATCTCAGAATCATTGTTGATTCCGTCCTTTTGTTCACAATCTGTTCTCATTTTCCGTTCCTTCAGTCAAGTATATAATCGCGGGAATTTGGAACGGAGAGAGAACAAATGTGAATTATATATATAATTCAAATATTTATTATGTTCTTTAAGAACCGATGTGGGCACCTGAACGGTGAGCCGTGGCGCATCCCGGCACCTGCGGCTATAGACGATGATTAACCGATAAGGACCACCAATATTGGAGAACCCCTCGATGCCGTCGAAAATCAAATCATCGCTCGCCGCACTGCTGGCTGCCGTGGTGCTGTCGGGCGCCCTGGCCGCCTGCAACACCGTCGAAGGGGTCGGCAAAGACCTCAAAAGCGCGGGCAAGAAAATCGAAGACGTCGCCAAAGACGACGACAAATAACGCAGCCGCTCCAGGCGGACGCCTTTAACGAAAATTCCAAGCGGGAGATCAAGATGGATAGACGCAGTGTGCTTGCGACCATGTCAGCGGCTTCGGCGATGGCCGTTGCGAAAGCCGGGGCGGCCACCGCTGCGGAAACGTCCGCGCAACCGTCGGTCCCGCCCTATCGCGCAGCGGTGATGCGCACATCGGTTCTAGTGCCGCCCAGCGGCGACGCGCTGGAAGACATCCGCCGGAAAAATTCCGAAAACATGGTCGCGGCGATCGAAGACCTGATGGCGAAATCCAATCCGAAGCCGCGCGTGGTGGTGTTTCCGGTGCTGCCGTACACCTCGGCGCGGCGCGCGGTGTCGGGCGTGCCGATGGAGATGGTTGCAGTCGACCTGGCTTCGAAACCGCTCGATCAAAGCATCTTCGCGCCGGTGGTCGAAGCCTGCCGCCGCCACAACTGCTATGTCGCCACCAGCACACAGGAAGTCGTGCCGAAGCTTGGCAATAAATATTTCCACACCGGTTTCATCATGGGGCCCGAGGGACTGGTGCTGCGTTCGCCCAAGGTCCAGGCGCAAAGCGCGCCGGAAGTCGGCTACCTGCGCGACATGATGGCGTCATACAAAGCCGCATTCGGGCCGGACTCGATTCTGCCCGTGGCCAAAACCCCGGTCGGGACTTTGGCGTGTTTTGTCGAAGGCGAAGCCGAAGTGCTCGAGGCCAGCCGGTTGTTGTCGACCAAGGGCGCGGACCTGATCCTGCACACCAGCCTGGAAGACCCCGAGATTCCGTGGCTCGCGCTTAAGCAGGCGATCGGATTTCAATGCCACGTCTTCCTGCTAACCGCCGCCACGTCGCGGATGATCTACGCGAACGATCCGGCGGGCGAATGGGCCGGCGGGTCGTCGACCATCATCGGACCCGAAGGTCAGGTCTTGGCGTCGATCGGGGGCAAGGAGGAAGGCTTCGCCGTCGCAGATATCGACCTGGCGGCCATCGGCGAGGCCAAGAAGAAGTTTGCGCGCAACACCGTGCCCGCCTGGCAGCTTTATTCCGACCTCTACAAATAGTCTCAAAACGGCCGAAAAAGGCCGTTTTCCGCCTCCAGACCCGGGAGGCAGGGCACGGGACATGTTCAAGAGGTTAGGTGCGCCCCATACCTTTGGTCAGATTTACACCGGTGCGGGGGTGGAGTGTATTGGGGGTGGTGGCGCAGCACATGCGGCCACCGTTTGACCAACCGGAGATACGTTCATGGCCGCCTCTGCCTTCGCGACGTCCAGCCGGTCCACCGCCGCCCCGACCGGCGCCGGCGCCGTGGACGAACTGACCAAAGAGATTTCGACCATCGGCAAGTTCGCCGAGCAGATTCAATCGATCGCGTTCCAGACCAACATGCTGGCGCTGAACGCCACCATCGAAGCGGCGCGCGCCGGCGAGGCGGGACGAGGCTTCAACGTCGTCGCCCAGGAAGTGAAGGAACTGGCCGGCCAAACACGCAACGCCGCCGACGAGATCACGCGCACGGTTAAACGCTTGCAAGAGGTCGCGGCTCAGTTAAGCGCATTGCAAACGGCTGCGGTCACGACCGCGACGCCATCTTCGCGCAGTTTCATGCCCGACAATCATGCGGGCGGCACTTACACGATTGGCGGACACGGCGCCGTTGTCGCCGCACCGCCGACGGCGCAACAGATTCGCATGGTGCAAGAATCGTTCGCCAAGGTCGCCAAATTGGGGAGCGCGGTGGCCGCGTTGTTTTACCAGAAGCTTTTCGACCTCGATCCATCACTTCAAGCCCTGTTCCAGGGCGACATGGAAACGCAAGGCCGCAAGCTCCTGGACATGATCGCCACGGCGGTGCGGGGATTGAACAACCTGCCGAAGCTTGTGCCTGCGGTACAAAAACTCGGCCAGCGCCACGCGGGGTACGGGGTTCAACCCGGCCACTATGACATCGTCGGCGATGCGCTGCTGGCCACGCTGCACGACGGCCTTGGCCCCGATTTCACGCCGGACGTCGAACTCGCGTGGGCGTCGGTCTACAATCTGCTGGCACGGACCATGATCGAGGCGAGTTCCTAGGAACGGCAACGATTCCAAGGTCGCGCGTTCGCACGCCCGAAAGGGTATGCCAAACTCCAGATCGGTTCTGAAGCGGATCGGGCAGGTTTCGCCGCCTTAAAGGCGGTACTGGCCTCAAGCGCACATTTGCGTTAACGCAGATGCCGGTCTGGTTTCTTTCGCCGCCCTTAGCCGCCCCGGAAGTGAAGTGCCTTGACGCGTGCCGCTGATTCTCACGCACCCAATAATTTTGATTTTGTCCGTCTGGTCGCGGCGGCTTGGGTCATTGTCGGCCACGGATATCACCTGAACGGCCTCTACGACACGACACCGCTCCTTTTCAATACGGCGATCAGTACCTTCGCGGTACGCGTCTTCTTCGTCGTGAGCGGTTATCTGGTCGTGGCAAGTTGGCGGCGCGACCCTCACGTCGGCCGCTTTTTGGCCCGCCGCGCACTGCGAATTTGGCCTGGGCTATGCGGGGTCGTGCTTATCGCCGCGTTTGTGCTCGGCCCAGTCATGACCACACTGGACGTGGCGACCTACTTCTCTGACCCCCAGACCTACGGATATTTGGGGACAATATTTTTCTACATTCAATATTACTTGCCGGGTGTTTTCGCAGCCAATGTCTACCCGGTCGCCGTGAATGGCTCGTTATGGAGCTTGCCGGCCGAGGTCGCGATGTATCTGTCGGTTCCTGCCGTTGCGCTCATGGGTATGGCGCTGCCTTTTCGGTATGCGTACGCCTTAGGCGCAAAAGCAGTCGTGGCCGTTGCCGCGATCGTTCCATTCGTGGGGTCGCAACCGCCGGTACCGGTTATTGTTTGGGCAACCGACTTAATCGAAATTCTGTGGATGGCGCCCTATTTCGTTGTCGGCGGGTGCCTCGATCTTTTTCGCCGATACGTGCCTTTGCACCTGGGGGCCGCCGCCGTTCTTGTTGTCATTGGTGAAGCGATCAGCGCAGCGGGGCCTTCGGTCCAGATTTTGCTGGTGTTGATCACCTGCTACGCGGTCATATCGTTCGGCACGTCCTCGACACCTTACATTCGCCGTGCGGCCCGTTTCGGCGATCTCTCCTATGGCATTTTTCTATACGGATATCCCATCCAGCAAATCATCGCCGGCGCTTGGCATGCGGATCTGCCGGTTCCGTTTCAGATTGCCTTGGCGCTTGTTCTTGCCGCGGCTTGCGCGTTCCTGTCGTGGAGATTTATCGAACGGCCGTCTTTGAATCTGAAACCGAGAACGCCGCGTTCCGCGCCTTCAAGCGCAACGACGGCCGGCCGCTCGGATTAAAACTCCTACCCCCGCTCCAGCACGTCGCGAACCTTGGCCGTCAGCTGGCCCAGGCTGAAGGGTTTGGGCAGGAAATCGAAGTCGGCCATGGTCGCGCCGTCACCTTTGGCGATTTCCTCGGAATAGCCGGAAATCAGGACGATCTTCACGTGCGGGCGCTCGACGCGGATGAGCCGCGCCAATGTGCCGCCGTCCATGCCCGGCATCATCATGTCGGTAATCATGAGCTGGATATCGTCGTTCTCGTTGAGGATATCGAGCGCCTGTTCGCCGGTGCGCGCTTCGAACACCCGGTAGCCCTTGTTCTTCAGTGCACGCGCCGCGAACACGCGCACAGCGTCCTCGTCCTCGACCAGGAGAACATTTGCCGGCGCGGCACGGTCGGCCGCGGCCGGACGTTCGATCGTTTCCGTCTCCGCTACGTTCTCCGCGGCAATGCCGGGTGCGCCGTCATCGGTAGCTCCGGCCGTCTCGCGCTTATCGCCGGCCGGCACATCTTCGGCCTCGGGCGTTGCGCGCGGCAGATAAATCGTGAACATCGCGCCCTTGCCCGAACTCGAGTCCACCAAAATGAAGCCGCCGGTTTGGCGCACGATGCCGTACACGGTCGAAAGACCCAAACCGGTTCCCGCGCCGGGGACTTCTTTCTTGGTCGAGAAAAACGGCTCGAAGATTCGTGCCAGATTTTCCGGCGGGATTCCCTTGCCGGTGTCGGCGACGGCGATGCGCACGTATCGTCCCGGTGGCACCGTTTCTGCGCCGATGCGGGCCGGCGTATCGAAAGTCTCGACGCCGGTCGTGATCGTGAGGCGCCCGCCGCCCGGCATGGCGTCGCGCGCATTGACGGCCAGGTTGATGATGATCTGGTCGAACTGGCCGGGATCGACCCGGACCAGGCCGATGTCGCGGCCGTGAATCAGCTTGAATTCGACCGCCTCGCCGATCAGGCGGGTCAAGAGATGCGACAACTCCGTCAGCGCGTCGGTGACGTCCAGATTGCGCGGCTTCAACGGCTGCTTACGCGAGAACGCGAGCAACTGGCGCACCAGATTGGCGGCGCGGTTGGCGTTCTGCTTGATCTGCATGATGTCGGCGAAACTGGGATCGCCGGCGGCGTGACGCTGCAAGAGGAGATCGCAGAAGCCGATCATGGCGGTGAGCAGGTTGTTGAAATCGTGCGCGACGCCACCGGTCAGCTGGCCGACGGCCTCCATCTTCTGGGACTGAAACAGGGCCTCCCGGGCCTGTTCCAGCGCGACC
>JAGREB010000240.1 GCA_020446775.1 Paracoccaceae bacterium | reverse complement strand
CCCGGTCTAAAACCGGGTACGCACGTTGTACTCAACCGTGGTTTCGCCCTTGGCCGGCACGTCGATCGCCCATTCCGCCGTACCGGCGTTGGTCTTGGTGTGCGGATGGGATTCTTTCATGATTTCCCAATCGCCTTGGATCGGCTCAATCAGGCGCACGGTGACGGCCTTGTCCTTGGCGTTCTTGAGCACGACCTTCCACACCGACAGCGACATGTTGTCGGCGGGCCGCACGAAACTCATCTGCTGGCGATCGGCGGTGATGTCGAAATCACGCCCCATGGTCAAGCGCACGTCGCCGCCTTCGGGAATATGGCCGATGCGATCTTCGCCCATAAACTGCGGCGCACCCGATGTGTCCTGGCCATAAAGGCGCACAATACCGGCCGGCAGAGGAAGGCCGAGTTTCGCGGCCGCGTCGTTCTTGAAAGTGACGACGCTGTCGGCGTTAACGGGCGCAAGGTTTTGCATTTGACCGTAATAAAAATTCGGCTGGCCCTGCACGACGTACTCCTGCTTGGCCTTGATCGCGGTGGCGGACATCAGGGCCAGTTGCTTGGTCTGATTGGCGGCGAGATCGACCAGCGGCGCAAAATCGTAAAGGTGGTACGCGGCAAAATCCTGCTGCGCGACGCCGTCGGCCATCGGCGCGGCGGCGGCGGCCATTTCCATCGCGCGGAATTTGACGTTGGGCCGCGGCGGCGCGGTTCGATTGACTTCGCCCGAGACCAATTTGAGTTTCGCCGCTTTGAAATCCGTTCCCGAGGTATTGGTGACGGACGCCCAAGCGGTGAGATCGAGTTGGCCGACATCGGCGTCATAGGCGGCGACGTAGTCGGCGTGCCAGCCGATGCCGCCCGAGAGATAACTCAGTTCAACGTCGGAGTTGGCCTTGGATTTGCCGGTCACGCTCAACACCAGCGTCGGGGTCGCACGCAGATCGGGCGGCAGACGATCAAAGACAATGCGCCCCGGCGTTTCGGTATGGATGCGTCCGCCGATGTCGAGCACCAAACCACCGTCGACCGAGATTACTTTGGCGCGTTCGCTGACTTCGCGTCCGCTGGCCGGATTGACGGTGACGACGGAAACCTCCTGCCCGACACTGCGCTTAAGCAGCGCCTCACGCGTGATCACGTCAAAATCGAAAGTCTGTTCGGCGACATCGAGCGGCGCGCCCGACAACACCCGCAACAGCGCGGATTCGGGTTGCATCTGCCCGCTGACGCCGGCGAACGCGAGATCCGCGCTCTCGCCGGGCAAGGTTATGTCGCGGCGGTCTTTGATCAGGGCGAGGTTGCTCTCGTAAATCGTCAATTCCACGCCGGCGGCCGGATTGGGCGGCACTTCGACTTCTTGTCCCAGGGCCGCGAACGGCAGGAGAGCAAGGACGGGTGTCAGGCATTTGGATCGCATGGCCTTGGAAGAGCTTGTCATGGGCGGACTTTCGAAATGGCGGGAAGGCCTGACCGCAGCATAGGGTTGCGGCGGAATTTGCGCTAGAATCGGCGACAATCTTGGCGCGATCAAGGCGCTCCATGCATTAGAATGTACGATAACTTTGTCATATTGGGATCGCATTGAAGTGATGAGCATTTTGAACCTCGTGATTTTGGTGCTGGTCGGCGCAGCGGCGCTGGCAGGCGTGGTGCTGGCGTTGCGCGCCGCCAAAGGATCGCAAACGGGCGAAGCGCAGATGGCCGCGCTGAGCGATGCCATGACGCGGCTGTCGGACTCTCAAGCCGCATTGGGCGGGCGTCTCTCACAGCTGGGCGAGAACCAGGCTACGGCGCAAACCCGCATGGGCGAGCAATTGCAAGCGCAGGAACGCGCCGTTGCCAAGCTGCTCGAAGAACGTCTTGCCGATGTGACGCGCCGGGTCGGCGAGAACCTGGAAAAAACCGGCGCCAAGACCGGCGAAACCCTGGCGCAGTTGCAAGAACGATTGGCATTGATCGATGCCGCCCAGAAGAATATCGCCGAGCTGTCGCGTGACGTGGTCAGCCTTCAGGATATTCTCTCCAACAAGCAAGCGCGCGGCGCCATCGGTCAAACTCAGATGGAAGACTTGGTGCGCAACATGCTGCCGCCGGGCGCCTTCGAGTTTCAATACACCCTGACCAACGGCAAGCGCGCCGATTGCGTCATCAAGCTGCCCAATCCGCCGGGCCTGATCGCGATCGATTCCAAATATCCGCACGAAGCGTTTGCGCGATTGGTCTCTGCGAAGGATGAGCGTGAACGCACCGCCGCGGAACAATCATTCCGCACCGACGTGTTGAAACATATCAAGGATATCGCCGAGAAATACATCATCCCCGGCGAGACGGCGGACTCGGCAATCATGTTCGTGCCGGCGGAGTCTGTGTTCGCCGAACTGCACGACCGTTTCCCGGCGCTGGTCGAGGATGGGTTCAAGCGGCGGGTATACGTCGTCTCGCCGACGACGCTGATGGCGACGCTGAACACCGTGCGCGCGATCCTGAAAGACGCCCGCATGCGCGAACAAGCGCACGTGATTCAGACTGAAATTGGAAAGATGATGGAAGACGTTGTCCGGCTCGACAAACGTGTCGGCAATTTGGGCAGCCACTTCGAGCAGGCGCGCAAGGATATCGCCGACATCCAGACTTCGACCGGCAAGATCGTCAAACGCGGCGAAGCCATCGAATCGATCCAGTTGGAACCGGCCGAAGGGAACGGAACCGCCGTGGCCGCTCCGCGCGCTCAACCTCAGCGGGAACTATTGCAGTAATTTGATTACTCCAGTTGTCGTCCCACATAAATGATCCCATATTCAAGGTGATCTGAAACTGCCGCAAAGGAGTCGCCCGTGACCGGTTCGACGTTCGCCATCATCGCGTTGTTCTTGGGCATCATCCTGGTGTTCAAAGCCGTGGTGGTGGTCAAGCAAGGCTGGAACTACACCATCGAGCGCTTCGGCAAGTACACCGTCACCCTGACGCCGGGGCTGCACCTGATCACGCCGTTCATCGAAAGCATCGGGCGCAAGATGAACATGATGGAGCAGGTG
>JAGREB010000239.1 GCA_020446775.1 Paracoccaceae bacterium | reverse complement strand
ATTCGACCATCGCCGATATCGCGGTCGCGACAAACTGCGGGCAAATCAAAACCGGTTCGTTGTCGCGTTCGGACCGGCTGGCGAAATACAATCAGTTGATCCGGATCGAAGAACACTTGGGTCCGGCGGCCGTTTACGGCGGCCAGGCGTTCAAACGCAAGCGCGGCCTCAAGAGCTAGGGACGCGCCGCGCTGACATCGGAGGCGCACGATGCGACGTTTCATCGGGTCTTTGATTCTTGGTGCGTTGACGCTGTGTGCGTCGCTTACGCATGCCATCGAGCCGGGCGGCGTATTCGTCATTGGCGCCACGGGGCAGACCGGATCGAACTTCATCGAGAACCTTCCGGCGGATATCGGCCCGGTCACCGCATTCGTGCGGCCGACTTCAAATCGCGCGCGTCTCGAAAGCCGCAATGTCAATTTCGCCGTGGGCGACGTTCAGGATTTTGACTCCGTACGGCGCGCAATCCTCGACGCACGGCCGAAAATCGTTTTCGTGGCTGTTCAGAGCCGCCGCGGCGAAAAGTCGCCCTACGCGGCCGCGGCGCAAAGCGTCGTCGAACCGGCGCGCGAGGCCGGCGTATCGCAAATCATTTGGATCGGGCAAGCCGGGTCGAGCAAGGACGGCGTGGTGCGGACATTCAAGGATATCAATTATGCACTGTTCGAAAGTGCGCTCGAAGAAATGAGCAAGGCCGAGAAAAGTTTGGCCGACAGTGGGCTGCCTTTGACGATTATCCGTGTCGGCGCAATCATCGTGGAGCGCGGCCGTGGTGCGCATCCACCGACCGGCAAGGGATATCTCGTCGAAGATCAAAACGCGTTCGGGCCGATTGCGTATGGCGATCTCGGCCGGCTTGCCGCCGGTTGCGCCGGCAATGACGACTGCATCGGCAAAGTGTTTCACGCCACCGACGACACGCTCGGCGCGGAGTATGTGCGTTGGCGCTGCCGGCGTTTTGCCGAGAATCCGGACGCCGACTGCCCCGGATAAGGCTGAAGCGGGATTTCGATATCCCGCCTTGACCCCGCGACTCGGCCATGATTCAATGAATCATATTTCGCGACTCCTATGGGCGAGGGACAATTTGCGTCACGAACTCGGTCGCAAGGTGCGTCAGGTTCTCGGTCCCCTGGTGGGGGCGGCGTTGATGGCTTACTTCGGCTATCATGCCGTTCAGGGTGACCGGGGCCTGATTGCCTGGTGGAATCTGCGCTTCGAACTCGAGCGGATCGACCAACAACTCGCCATGGTTTCCGCGGAACAGGCAGAACTCGAACATCGCGTCAGTCTGCTGAGGCCCGATAGCCTCGATCGCGACATGCTCGAGGAACGCGCGCGCATCATGCTGGGGACAATCGATCCCCACGATTTGATCATCCCCGATCCGACGTCCACACCCGAAAACTAAAGCGCGTGACGCGTCTGCACGGCACGGAGTCGAGCCGATTCTCGTCCCGGAAATCCCGAGTCTGTCCGTTAAACAATAGTCAGCTATATAAAAATGCGGGTATCGGCTGGTTTTTTGCCGAAATGAACTGCGTAACGTATCACATCGTGCGCAACTATATTCCGCCTAATGTCAAAATTTGAAACAAAGCTGTTCTGCTACCGCGCTGCACGATTCCATAACTCCGCAATTGCAATGACTTAACGAAAGAGCGCGATTGTGCGTTGCAAAACAATGCTTTAACCAAGCTTTGACTTGCGATTGCGCAATTTCGTTGCGATACACGCCGCAGCGACGGGCCGAGCCCTCCGCAAAAGCGTCCGGCTGGAGACGTCGGACCTCAAGGGCACCCCCGCCGGCAAAGACTCACAACGAGCGCACGAGGAGGGCCCATGGCGGCCAAACGGGGGACAACCAAGTCATCAGCTGCGATCAAGTCGCAACAACTGATTCAATTTTACCGCGACAGGCTGCTGATCCGGCGCTTCGAAGAACGCGCCGGGCAACTGTATGGCATGGGGCTGATCGGTGGATTTTGCCACCTCTACATCGGCCAAGAAGCCGTTGTCGTAGGTTTGCAGGCGTGCGCCAAACCGGGCGACACACTTGTGACCAGTTATCGAGACCATGGCCACATGCTGGCGTGCGGCATGGATCCGAAAGGTGTCATGGCCGAACTCACGGGCCGGGCCGGCGGATATTCCCGCGGCAAAGGCGGTTCGATGCACATGTTCAGCCGCGAAAAGGGGTTCTTCGGCGGTCACGGGATCGTCGGTGCGCAAGTGCCGATCGGCGCCGGTCTCGCCTTCGCGCACAAGTACAAAGAAGACGGCGGCCTTAGCTTTGCCTATTTCGGGGACGGCGCGGCCAATCAGGGCCAAGTGGCCGAGACCTTCAACATGGCGGCGCTGTGGAAGCTGCCGGTGATTTTCGTGGTCGAAAACAACAAGTACGGCATGGGCACTTCGACCCAACGGGCCTCGGCGTCGACCGACTTCGCCTCGCGCGGCGCGGCTTACGGCATCAAGAGCATGACGGTCGACGGCATGAGCGTTTCGGCGGTCTACGAAGGCGGCCAAGAAGCCACCGCCTACGTGCGCGCCGGCAAGGGACCCGTGTTGATGGAAGTGAAGACGTATAGGTATCGCGGTCACTCGATGTCGGATCCGGCGAAGTACCGCACCAAAGAAGAACTTCAAAAAATGCGCGAAGAGCACGATCCCATCGACCGTTTGCGCGCGCAGCTCATCGAAATGAAGGCGATGGACGAGGCGGCGTTCAAGTCGCTCGACAAGGAGATCAAAGACATCGTCGCCGCGGCGGCGGAATTTGCCCAGACCAGCCCCGAACCCGATCCGTCGGAACTTTGGACCGACATCGTGGTCGCAGCATAACGGGGGCAGGCAATGACAATTCAAATTCTGATGCCGGCGCTGTCGCCGACCATGACCGA
>JAGREB010000001.1 GCA_020446775.1 Paracoccaceae bacterium | reverse complement strand
CAAGGACACGGTCGATTTCCAGCCCAACTACGACGGCTCGCAGCAGGAGCCCTCCGTCCTGCCCTCCGCGTTTCCAAACTTCCTCGTCAACGGCGGCACCGGCATCGCCACCACCGTGCACGATTTCGCGAGCGGTCTTGCCCAAGCATTGGGTGTATCGGGAGAAATCGCCTTTTCCGGTGAGGTGCGAGCGGGTGACCCGCTTCACTACAAAGCCGATGTGATCCGCGCGACGCAGATCGGATTCGTTCCAAAAGTTTCGTTGTCCGAAGGGCTGGCGCGCTACGCCGCCTGGGTCAAATCCACCACAGAAAAGGCGAGCTAATCTGCCGCCCAATCGCGTGACGCCCACGCGTGAGCAATCATGTCGTCGAGTTTCGTCCAGCGCGGCGACCAGCCGAGCTCTTTACGCGCAAGGGATGCGTCTGCAACACGCACCGCGGCATCGCCTGCGCGGCGCGGTTGATCGTTCGTCGGGATTGCTTTGCCGGTGATACGGCGCGCCGTATCGACCAACACCTTGACCGAGTGCCCCTGCCCCGTCCCAAGATTAAGGCGCGTCTCGCCGCCGCCCCGGTGCAAATAATCCAGCGCCGCGACATGGGCGGCTGCCAAATCGCAGACATGGATGTAGTCGCGCACGCATGTTCCGTCGTTTGTCGGATAGTCGGTTCCGTTGATGCCGTAAGCGGCCAGGGCTCCGGCGGCGACTCTGAGGACATTCGGGATCGCCCGCGAATGGCCGGGATCGCGCTCGCTCGCGGCACCTTCGGGGTCGGCTCCGGCCGCATTGAAATACCGTAGCGACACCCAGCGCAAACCATGTGCGGCGGCCGTGTCTTCGGCCAGCTTCTCCATCATCACTTTGCTGCGCGCGTAGGGCGACACCGGGCCGAGCGGCGAAGATTCGCTCAGCGGCGCGCCGGTTGCGCTGTCGGCATAAACCGAGCAACTCCCGGAGAGCACGATATCGCGCACACCGGCCGCCTTCATCGCGGCCAGGACATTCGCCGAGCCAACGGCATTCGTCAGGTAGTAGGCAAGCGGATCGGCGACCGATTCCTGAACGTAGGCGAGTCCGGCGAGATGGATCACGGCTTCGGCACGATGAGACGCGATTGCGGCCTCGATAGCGCCAGGAACCGCGATATCCCCTTTGACCAATGGGCCCCATTTCACCGCCGCTTCACGGCCGCGCGACAGATTGTCGAACGCCACGGGCACATGGCCGGCTTCGGCCAACATTTTGCAGACGTGCGCGCCGATGAAACCCGCGCCGCCGGAAACCAGGATCGCCGCCATTTAAAACCCCGCGGCCAGCGCCGCGTTGCGAATACGCAGCAGGCCGAACAACATGCGCGTCGCCGGCGTCGGCACACCGACCAGTTCACCGATTTCGACCACCGCACCGAGGATTGGCGCGATCTCGAGCGGGCGGCCCCTTTTTGCGTCGGCCAACATCGATGTCGACGCCTTCCCCACGACGCGGCTGGGCGGAAAGCGTTCTGCGCCCGACGAGCCCTGACTTAACCCAAGCTTGGCCGCAATGGCGCGCGCTTCTTCGGTCAGCGCGACGGCTAACTCGCGGCCGATAGTATCGTTGATGACCAGATCCGTTGTGGCGAGCGAAATCGCGGTCAGAGGATTGAACACCAAATTGGCCATCAACTTGGTCCAGATCTTGTCGTGGATATCGGCGCACGCATCGGTCTGATAGCCGCCGGCACGGAAAATCGGCGCGATCTCCTCCAATCCCTCGACCGACATGTCGGGCCGCCCGAGTTGAATGTGCCGCGAATGAATATGCGTCAAGCTGCCGTCGTCTTCGATCACCATGGCGCAGTTGATAACGCCCCAGACGATGCGGTCCGCCGGATAAGCCTTTTCGAGCGCGCCGTTGGGATCGACGGAGTCGAGTTTTCGGCCTTTGAGAACGCCCCCGAAATGCGAAAAGAACCACCACGGCACGCCGTTCAAAATCAGACCCCAGGGTGCGCCGGGCTTGGACAAGGCCGGCAGATGCGGCGCGACGTCGAGCAACGCACCAGACTTCACCGTCACCACGACGAGATCATGTTCGCCGAGATCGCGCGGGTCGCTGGCGGCCCGGATGGTTTCGGTGACGGTTTTCCCGTCTTCATGCAGGGTGATGCCGCGCGTCGCGACGGCCTTGGCCTTTTCAGGACGCGCCAGCGCGGTGACGGCGACGCCGGCTTGTTTCAGTTTCACGGCCAGCATGCCGCCGATGGCGCCCGGGCCGACGATGCAGACGGATTTATCGGTCATCTCAAAACATCTTTCCGGGGTTCATGATGCCAAGTGGATCGATGGCCGCCTTAATGGCTTTCATGACGGCGACACCCGCCCCCGCTTCCGAAGCAAGGTGGCTTTTCTTGCCCAAGCCGATGCCGTGCTCGCCGGTGCACGTGCCTCCGGCAGCCTGGGCACGCGCGACCATGCGGTCGTGCAGGCGTTCGGCCTCGTGCAATTCGGCGGGCTCGCCGGGATCGATGATGAAGCAGACATGGAAATTCCCATCGCCGACGTGGCCCAACAATGGCGCGGGCATGGAGCAGGCTTTGAGGTCGGCTTTGGTTTCGGCGATGCAGCGCGCCAGTGCAGAAATCGGCACGCATACGTCGGTGACGAGGCCCTTGGCGTTCGGGCGCAGCGCCAGACCGGCGTAATACGCGTTGTGACGCGCCTCCCAAAGTTTGGTGCGATCTTCGGTTTTGTCGGCCCACACGAATTCCGCGCCGCCATTGGACGACGCGATTTCGCCGACCGCTTCGGCCTGTTCTTTTACGCCCGATGCCGAGCCATGAAATTCAAGGAACAAAGTCGGTTTCAAGGGTAGGTTCAGCTTGGCGAACTTGTTGACGGCATCGACGCTAACCTCGTCCATCAGTTCGATGCGCGCCACGCTAATGCCCGATTGGATCACGGCAATCACGGTATCGACCGCCGATTCGACGGTCTCGAATCCCACCGTTGCGGCCGCGGTGGCTTCGGAAATCCCAAAAAGACGCAACGTGATCTCGGTGACGATGCCGAGCGTTCCTTCGGAGCCTACGATCAACCGGGTCAGGTCGTAGCCCGCGGCGGATTTGCGCGCCCGGCCCCCGGTTTTAACCACCTCGCCGGACGGCAGGACGACCGTCAGACCCAGCACGTTCTCGCGCATGGTGCCGTAACGCACGGCGTTGGTGCCCGAGGCGCGTGTCGCCACCATGCCGCCGATGGTGCATTCCGCGCCCGGATCGATCGGGAAGAACAAGCCTTGATCGCGTAGATACGCGTTGAGTTGCTTGCGCATGACGCCCGGCTGGACGGTACAATCCAGGTCATCGACATGCACGGCGACGATCTTGTTCATCTGCGACAGGTCGACGCAAATCCCGCCGGCCACCGCGTTGACTTGACCCTCAAGCGACGTGCCGGCGCCGAATGGGATGATCGGTGTGCGATGTTCGGCGCACAGCGCGACGATCTGAGCGACCTCCTCGGTCGACTGCGGGAAAACCACCGCATCCGGGGCGTCGATGGGATGCCAGGATTCGCCTTTGCCGTGCTGCTCGCGCAACGGCCGGGCGGTCGATGCCCGGTCGCCGAAACGCGACTGGAGCGCGGAAATCAGCGCCGCGAAGCGTGATGTTTCGTGGTTCATGCGCCTGTTATAGCGGATCGCCCTTAGCGCGTCGCGCTGATCCTGTCCCACACGCCGGCGATGAAGTTGACCGCTTCGTCCGCGTCCTTGTGCGGCGTGGCGAGACCGTTCAACGGGCACAGTTGCGCCGCCGCATAGTCGGGCGCGTGCAATTGCGGCTGGAGTTGCGCCAGGAAATTGAACTGCGGCGACTTGCGGTGTTCGGCCAGCGCCTTCATGTCGATCACGGCGGGGACTTGGGTTTCGGCGTCCGTGTCCGCCCGGGCGATGACTTGGCCTCTGAAATTCACGATCTCGGCCGGGATTCGTTTGGCGGTCCCGACAGCCTGCGCCGGAATCTCGTGGCCCGCCGCGTCGCGGTCGTAAAACGGCCCGATATTCGCGGTCGCGAGGTAGATTGTATTCTCCCATGCGCGGATGCGGCGCACCGTCGAGTTGGCGTTGCCGACCGGTTGGTCGGCATCGTCGCTGGGCGATGCATAGCCCGGGTTCACCACCGCGCCGATCGGATTAAAAACGAAATCGGCGCCGTTCATGGCAAGCGTGCGTGTCACTTCGGGCCAGGCGAGGTCGGCGGCTACCGCGCAGCCGATGCGGCCCAATGGCGTCTTGATCACCGGAAACAATGCCGCGCGGCCGAACTTGGCGACGAATTGATCGTACATATCGCCGGGCCGCGTCTTGTGGGTCAGTGCGTAGAGTTTGCGATACACCAGTTTGACCTGGTCCTCGGGCGTCGCACCGTCGGGCGCGACCACAAACCCACTCATGAAATACCGTCCGGGAAAATCCGCGATGCGCTCGAACACCGCCCCGGCGATATAGGTTCCCGTCGCTTTGGCCACCTTGGCCATCTCGGCGGTTTCCGGCCCCGGCAACTCGATCCCGGCCCGTTCCCAGTCGGCGATCGAGCGGCCGATCGCGTAGCCCTGCACGCAGAATTCCGGAAACACCACCAGCTTGGCGCCATGATCCTTCGCCGCGCGCTCCACGTGGCCGCATACCCGCGCCACGTTTTCCTTGATGCATTCGGGCCTGAAGGGTGCATCGGGGCCGGCGTATACGGACCGCATCGAATGCTGCGTGACGACGCAAACCCATTGATCGAGCACATCACCCATAGAGGCCTCCCCAGTCGCTTCAACGGACCAATCTAGCGCGGCCATGCACTTGCGAAAATTCACGGATTTGAAAGACGGCCGCCGAACGGCGTGGTTGTTGACCGCGGGCCCGGGATTGGCAAGTGTGAAACCGGCAACCACGGGGGGCGGCATGGGCGATGTTTGGGATGTGATCGTGATCGGCGCGGGCTCGGCGGGGCTCCCGCTCGCCATCAAAGCGGCCGAGCGCGGCGCCAAAATACTGCAACTGGAAGCCGACTACCGGGTCGGCGGCACTCTGTACTGGTCCTCGGGGCAGATCGCCGGCGCGGGCACACGGTTGCAAAAGCAGCACGGCATCGAGGATAGCCCGGCCGAACATTACCGCGACGCGCAGCGCATCGCACACGGCTCCATCGATCCGGTCGTCCTGAAACTCACCACCGAACACGCGGGCCCCACCATCGACTGGCTGATGGATTTGGGCTTTGCACCGGCGCCAGGCACGCCGGTTGCGGGCGAAGCACACGAAGCCTACTCGACCCGCCGATATTTGTGGGGCACGCAGCAGGCCGTCTCGATCCTCAACGTGCTCAAGCCGGTGCACGATAAATTGGTTGCGCGCGGCAAGATCGATCTGCGCCTCCAGCACCGCATGACAGGGCTGATGACCGACACGTCCGGTGCCGTAATCGGCGTCCGCGCCGCCACACCGAGCGGCGAACAGGAGTTCCGCGGTAAGAATGTCGTCCTGGCGTCGGGCGGATATGCGGCGAACGCCAAATTGTGGACCCAACTGACGCCCAAGGTTCCGCTGTGTTCCTACTGTAATCCCTATTCGCGCGGCGACGGCCTCGTCGCGGCGCGCAAATTAGGTGCGGTGGTCGACAGCGGCGACAAGTTCCTGTGTACCTTCGCAGGTACGCGCGACAATCCGAAAGACCCGACCAGCGGGACGTTCTTGCTGCTCTCGCCGGGCGGCCAGAGTTCGCGGCGAATCTGGGAAATTTTCGTCGACCACACCGGCAAACGGTTCATGCAGGAAGATCACCCCAGCATCGATTATCGCGAGCGGTCGTTGCTGTCGCGCAAGGGCATGGCGATGCATGTCGTGTTCGACCACGGTATTATGCAAAACGCCTCGCCGATCATGGCTGAACCGTCCGCCGCGTTTCGCGCCCGGTTCGGCCGCAACCCCAACTTCGTCAAGGCCAAAACCATCGCCGAACTGGCCCGGAAGCTTGGCGTTCCGGCGGCCAACCTGCGCAAGACCGTGACGGAATACAATAAGGCCGTCGATGCCAAGGTCGATCGCAAATGGAACAAGGCGTTCCTGATCCGCCGCATCGACAAAGCGCCGTTCTACGCCATCAAGGCTATGGGCATCACGGTCGTCAGCCCGGCCGGCCTCAAGGTCGACAAACAACTGCGGGTGGTCGGCAAATCCGGCAAGCCCATCCGCAACCTTTACGCCGCGGGCGAGGTGCTGGGTTTCGCGCGCACCTCGGGGGATTCATTCGTCGGCGGGCTGTCATTGACGCCGGCACTGACGTTTGGCCGGCTTCTGGGCGAACACCTTCTCAAGTGGTGACGGATTCGGGCTCCGCCACTATCGCGTTCGCCGCCTATTCCGCGCCGTTATCTACATGACAACGGATATAGAACCAGCCCAGGTTCAGCCCATAACGTTCGGCGCCATCGACTGCATACGCATAGGCGATCGGCACCGTCATGTCGTTCTTGTCGTGGATTCGGAAAAGCGGGAACTCACGTTCAGCCGGCGATGTAAACGCGCGGGTGTGGATGACGAAACTCAGCGTGCGTCCGTCCGGCCAAGCGATATCGGCTTCGCCGCCCTGGTCGTGGAGACGGATATCGGTCAGCTTGTTCTCGCTGTTGGTCATGTCGCCGTCGGGGCTGTGCAGCACTTCGCACGCCATCCAACGGGCTTTGGTCTGCTCGAACCAGCCGTAGTTCGATCCCGGCGCCATCTCGTATGTCACAGTGCTGTCGGCATAGGTCAGGCGGCGGTCGCGTGACCAGTAGTAACGCGGTCCAACGACGATCTGATACTGGAACCACTCCTTGCCATCGTTGGCATTACAGCTCTTTTCATTCATGCCGCCGCGGAACTGCCCGCCTTCCCAATAGAGGTAGACGTTGCAGGCATCGCTGAATTCGCGCACGTCCTTCGCGGACAGCTTCTCGACCTTGGACGGATCGGCATGCGCGCCGGCCAGCGCCTTGGTATCGCGCGGGGTGATGAACTTGACCAGGATCGCCCCGGCCGCCTCGTCGATCGACAGGCTATAGAGGCGGATACGGGCGATATCGTTAGGGTCGTTGTTCTTCCACTCTTCGACGTAGAGGACGTTTTCACCGAATTGTGGTGCGTCAACGCGTTTGAACACCGTGTGCAACCGGTAGAACGGCGTGTCGACCGCCTTCGCCAAACCGCCACCCGATTGGCGGACGATCTGTTCGTTGTTGTCGTAGTCGCCCGGCCACCACTGCATCAACAATTTCAGCTGCGCGTTGAGGTCGGCTTTGGTGTACGCGGCCGCCGGCAAAGACGCCCAAGCAAGCGCGGCGAATGCGTATACGATTGACTTGATCATCGTCCCCTCCCCCGATGGCACGACCTCAGGTTTTCGGCAGCGGCTTGTAGCCGATGATCGACACCATCAGGCCGTCCGGGTCGTAGAAGATCATCTCGGTATAGACGCCGGCCTTCATGTAGGCGTCATCGGTCGGCTTGGTGTAGGGCGTCGGCGGCGTCAGGAACACGGTGCCGGCCTTTTGCAGCCGCGCGTAAATCTCATCGCCATGCTCGGTCGAGAACACGAACGATCCCTGCCCCCAGTGCAGTTGGCCCTGCTTCGGTGCCGGTGCTTCCGGCAATTTCGGATCGGTAATGTGAAACAAACCCACGAGGCCGGCATCGATGGCCGGGTCAGCCTGAAGATAGACGATCCGCATGGTGCAACTCGGCAGGTTGACCAGTTTGCCGATAAATGGACCCGACACCGATTTGTCCTCGATCACTTTCATGCCGAGGATGTCGCGGTAAAACGCGAGCGATTTGTCCAAGTCGCGGCAAAAGACGGAAACGCGTTTGACCGGCGAAACGAGACTTTGTTCTGACATGTGGTCCTCCGTGCTGGACGGACCTTAGCAGCCCGCCGTTCAGCATGACCAGCAGGCAACAAAAAACCCCGCCGGTCCGGCGGGGTTTTTCGGAAAATTCGGTCTGTCGTTTATTTGCTGCGGCGGCGCAAAACACTCGCGCTCAACATACCAAGACCAAGCAACGCCAGCGCGCCGGGAGCGGGAACGGCACTCGGCGAGAATGCCGTCAAGACGCGGATATAGTCGCCCGGATTGCTGGCGGTGAAGTCGATGTTGACGCGGTACGGGTTGCCGGCATCGATACCGGCAAAATCGACAGACTCAAGCCCGCGCAATCCCGGATTCAAGTAGGTCACGCCTGTGTTCGCGAGAAAGTCGGTCGCGTTCATGTTCGTGGTGCTGGTCAGGATTGCGAGAATCGGCGCATCGAAATCGACCCAGCCTTCGATGTTGGCGTTGACCGGGTCATAGTAGACGTAGTGGCTGGCGACCAGCGTACCGGCCGTGAGAACCCCCAGACTGCCGCCGGGGGCCAGGATATCGACGCTGAAGTTGGTCGGCAGAACAATGTTCTGATCTTCGTCAAAGCCCCACAAATTGTGACTTTGCTGGTTATTGTCGCCGACTGTGTCGATGGTCGCTGTAACGTTGAATAGGTCGTCGGGCGCGCCGGGCGACGGGAACACCTTGACGAAAACGCCGCCCGCGGAAGCCGAACTGCCCCCCGTGACGGCGCCGCCGATAATGGTTGCATGGGCTGGTAGCGCCAATCCGGACGCGACTCCCAGTGCTATGGCACAAACTGCGGCATGTATGGTTCGTGTCATGTTTGCAACTCCCCGTTTTTACCCGTTTTAAATGGCTTGTTTGGCTCTACCCATTCAATACTGCAAAATTCGTGCCAACTGATCTGAAATTCATTTTTTTCAAAGCGTTGTGCGAACGCGCAACCTCCGGGCACTTTAGGAAACGTAAAATATCCTGACGCTGAATCTCGGGAAAATCGTAAGAAACCGCAAAAAATCGAGTGACATGAATAGGTTATCGGGCATCTCGGGATCGTAAAGAATCCTGACGCCATGGGCCGATTTGACGCCCAAAAAATAAGCCCCGCGAAAGCGGGGCTTATGTGTTCAGTTCCGTTGCTACGCTCAGTCGAACAGCGCCGCAAATTTGCGCTTCTTGCGTTTCTTCCAATGCCCGCGGTGATAGGCGTCCGAGGCGATCAACGGAATCACGGTGGTTGCTTCGGCAAATACCATCTGCTCGCACGATGAGTCGACCTTGCCCCAGGAGTTGGCCTCCTTGAGGGTCGAGGACGAACACGCACCGTCGCGCACATCTGCGACGGTAATCTGCACCGCATATTTGTGCATCTCGACGTCTTCGTGGCCCAGCACTTCGGCGCACACCACGGTGTCCTGG
>JAGREB010000238.1 GCA_020446775.1 Paracoccaceae bacterium | reverse complement strand
GGCGTGGTCAATGCAATCGACAACCGCATTCCGCTCGATTTGCCGGATGCGCCGGTGACCGGAGATGCGTCCGCCAGCTTTGCGACCGCTGCAAATACACGTCAAGGATCGGCGCTGCTGGACGCCCGCGCCGGGCAATTCGCCATTCATGCCGACGTCTTGGGCCGAAAGACCGACGATTATGCGATTCCCTCAGGCACTCAATCCAATTCGTTTTCCCGGGCCGAGGGCGTATCGCTGGGATCGTCCTACTTCTTCGGCGACAACCGCGCCGGCGCGGCAATCATTCATTATGACTCGCGCTACGGAATCCCGGCCGAAGACGCATTCATCGACATGAAGCAAACCAAGGGTCTGTTCGGGTCTTCATTCGCTTTCGAAAATGGTGTCTTGGAAAAGCTCACGGTCGATGCCGGCTACGCGGATTACGTCCACAGCGAAAAAGAACCGGACGGCACGATCGGATCGACGTTCAAAGACAAGGAATGGGATGCGCGGGCCGAGCTCGTGTTCGATGAAATCGGCGCGTTGTCGTCGGCCGCGGTGGGAACCCAATTCCAAGGCCGCAAATTCTCCGCGCTAGGCGAAGGCGCGGAATACCTGCTCCCGACGGATACAGATACCGCCGCCGGTTTCGCGTTCGCCGAAGCCCCCTTGTCCGACACGATTGCTTTGCAGGTTGGCGCGCGCGTCGAACATGTCAGTGTGACGGGAACGCCCGTTTCGGGGGTTCTCACACAGCGGAGTTACACGCCGATCAGCGGTTCCGCAGGTTTGGTTTTCAACCCAACCGATATGCTGACGTTCGGCCTGACGGCCTCAAGCGCAGCGCGCGCGCCCGCTCAAACCGAGTTGTTCTCGCGCGGACCGCACGACGGGCCACAAACCTATGAAATTGGCGACCCGACTTTACACACCGAGCGCGCGAACTCGGCCGAAGCGACCCTTCACTTCAATGACGAGCGCTTGCATCTGGAAGGGGCGTTATGGGTAACCAAGTTCAACCGGTACATTTTCGGCAATCTGACGGGGCAAGTGTGCGACGAGGATGGGATTTGCGGAAACGATCCCGACGCCGAACTGAAGGAAATGTTCTATGCGCAACGCGACGCGACATTTCGCGGCTTCGAAGCGTCGGCGACGTTCACACTGGTCGATTCGCCTTCGGGTACGCTCGATCTCGAAACGCTGGCCGACTATGTACGTGCCACCTTCGACGGTAACGGCGGTAACGTACCGCGAATTCCGCCGTATCACATCGGCGGAGGCGTCAGTTGGGCAAGCGATTCCTTCGACGCAAGCGTGTTGCTGAAATACGCTGGAAAACAGACGAAGACCGGCGCGGCGGAAACAGAGACACGCGGTTTCGCCGACCTGCGCGCCCAAATTGCTTGGCGGCCGTTCGCCGCGCGTCCCGGTGTTGAATTTGCAATCGTTGGCAAAAATCTAACCAATGAAACGCAAAGAAACGCCACCGCCCTCAACAAGGACGAAGTGATTCAGCCGGGGCGTGATGTACGGTTCATGGTACGCACTTCTTTTTAGTTAGCGTACGGCCAAGGCTTGAAATTTTAGCGAGCACGGGATGGGGACGATGTCCCCGTCCCGTTCAACCGGCGCAGATACGCACGGAGCGCTCCGCCACCGATGTCATTTCGACTTGCGGCCACGGATACGGACTAAAAGTCCCGTCCCGAGCAAGAAAAGGGCGAGACCGCTCGGCGCTGGAATCCCGGCCGATGGCGCGCCTTCCCAAGTAAAGGAATCGATCAACCCCACGAGGTAGCGATTGGTGCTGCCGTTGTTGAAGGTGAACGTCACCCGGCGATACGAGAGATCGGCGACCGAGAGCGACGACGGCAGCACGTTGATTGCATCATAAAGATCGCTGCCGCGCAGATCGAAAGTCAGGTTGCTCAGATCGAAACCGTTGACGGTTGGTCCCGCGAGAGAACCCGAACCGACCCCGAACGTGATGATCTCGGTCGCGCCAGCCAAAAGCTGTTGGACATTCCCGCCCGACAGCGAAAATCCGAGCCCATTCACGGCACCCGACAACGAGGTCAAGGCGCCGGGAAACTGGTTCGTTCCCGTCGGCAGGACCGAATCATCGATGGCGAACGAGCCGCCGAATAAATCGTTCAGGGCAAATCCATCGACAACGCCCAAGTTGCGATTGAGTTCATTCGGCACGGATAGGACCAAATGACCGGAAAATGATCCGATGATGGTTGCGTGCGCCGCCGCAGATACGCCGAGTGCGCCAAGAACGACGAGGGAAAAGTACAGCCGGCGAATGAGGGTCATGAACGTTCCTACGTTAATAATTCTATTCTCGGTTCGTGCGCCGACGGTCGATAGGCGCGGTCGATAACCCAAGTCCTGCAAATTCCGTGCCACTTAAAACAATCTATTGTGATTTCAAATAGATAACATCGGGTCGCGCCACCGCAATGCATGCCGAACGTCAGCTTTTTTTACATTCGGGTTTCGGCCGCCCGGGTTATCGACCGGCGAATCTCATCTAACAAATTGAAACATAACGATTTCTGGGAGTGGCACGCGGCCACCACCGATTGTCAGGATTCTTTACAGCTGCGCCGCCTCTATCCGGCGCGTGCCGCCGCGACCTCGCGGACAAAATCGATCTTGGCGGTCTCGGTCTTTCCCGAGACCCCGGCCAGCACCCGTCCGTTGACGATAAAGCCCGGCACCACGGATACCTTGACCATGCGCGCCAAATTGAAGTTGGCGAACAGCTGATCGGCGATCGTGGGCGCGATCATCTCGCTTTCCAACCGCGCGACATCGAGACCGACGGATTTGGCGATGGCGAACACCGTCTCGTCCTTCAGTTGGCCGCGATAGTCCATCATGGCGTGATGGAACTCCGCGAACTTGCCTTGCCCCATGCTGGCAAGCGCCGCCTTAGCCGCAACCAGCGACACGGGACTGAGGATCGGAAAATCCTTGATGACCCACGCGATGTTGCCGTCGTCCTCGATCAATGTGCGAATACGCGGCTCAGCCGCTTTGCAATACGGGCATTGGTAATCGAAGAACTCGACGAAAGTGACGTCACCGCCGGGATTGCCAAGGACGGGGGTACCGCCGTCGCGGAACTTCGGCGCGGCCCGCGTCGCCGCGGCCTTGCTGGCGGCCTCGTATTGGGCGGCGATCATCGCGTCTTCGAAGCCCGCGTCACCGGGAGCTTGCGCGCGTGCGCGCATCGTCGCCAGACCCGCAACGGCGAATGCACTTAACCCCAACATGCTTTGGCGCCGCGGAAAGTTCATGGCCCGTCTCCTCCATATCGTTCGCGTTGCATCCTGATCCGGTGGGCGCGCAATTCCAACGGGATTCGCCCACAGTCACGCGGGTGTGAGGGTGGCCGCAACATGGTTCCGCGGCAACTCCGGACGTGGATTCGAAACGATTGTAATTGTCGGTCTTTATGACCGGGCCTATGTTTCAGTCAGGTTATACGCACCGATGCCCGGAGGTTCGCCGTGCCTCTCAATTCCACCCCTCTGCGCCCCATCAGCGACGACGACATTACCGCCTATGATCGGGACGGCGTCGTGTGCCTGCGCAATGTATTGGATCCGGAGTGGATCGAGACGCTGTTGCCCATCGCCAAACGCGTGGTCGTCGACAAGGAAGATTTCGGACTGCTGCCGACCTATCCCGGCCGCTACATGACGCGCACGGTTCCCGAAGTCCGTTCGTTCGTATTCAACTCGCCGCTGGCCGAGATTTGCGCGCGCGTGCTGCAGTCGCGCGAGGTCCGCTTTTTCTTCGACGAGATTTTCGCCAAACCGCCGCGTTCGCAAGAACAAACCATTTGGCACACCGACCGCATGGGCTGGCCGGTTGCCGGCAAAATGGTGCCGTCGCTGTGGGTTCCGTTGTCGCCGATCGCCAAGAGCGATTGCCTGGAGTGCGTCGCCGGCTCGCACACCCAGGACATCCGCTATTGGCTGTTCTCCCCTAACGCCCGGCAGATGATCAAGCCGCCCGATCGCGCCTCGCACCCCGACGGGGAAAAATTGCGCGCCGATCCGGCCAATCGATTCCTGCAGTGGGACATGGAGCCGGGCGACATGCTCGTCGTCCATCCGTGGACGATTCACTACTCGCACGGCAACGGCAGCGACGACTGGCGGTTCGCCCTGTCGGTGCGCATGTTCGGCGACGACATCACCTGGGCGCCGCGTCCCGATTGCGTCAATCTTGCCGGCGTGTCGTTCGATGAAATGATCGCCGGGGAAAAACCGCGCGGCCCGCTGTTTCCGCTGCTGTGGTCGGCCGATGGCCGCCGTGACGGCGATGCCGACTTCCCGCGCGGCTTCGCCACGGCTTGGTCGGCGAAACGCCGCGACGAAGTCAATTATTCGAAGACGTTCATGGAACTTCAAAAGAAGGAAGCGGCGGAATAACGCTGGCCCGCCGATGATCGCGTCCCCCGACTTGCCGGCCTGGGATTATGTCGTGATTGGCGCGGGCTCGGCCGGTTGCGCGCTGGCCGGACGCCTGTCCGAGAATCCCGCAAATCGGGTGCTGCTGGTCGAAGCGGGCGGTTGGGACTTTTCGCCTTACATTCACATCCCCGCCGCCATCATCAAAGCCGTCGGCAATCCCAAACTCGACTGGTGTTATCTCGCCGAACCGGACCCGACACGCGGCGGCAAAATCGATTTATGGCCGGCCGGACGCGTCATGGGTGGCGGCAGTTCGATCAACGGCATGTTGTACGTGCGCGGCGCGGCGCACGACTTCGATGCCTGGGCGGCGCAAGGCTGCGACGGCTGGAGTGCCGCCGACGTGCTGCCGGTGTTCAAGCGCATGGAGACGTTTACAGGCGGCAATTCGAGGGTGCGCGGCCAAGACGGCCCGTTGCATGTGTCGTATCTGAGAAGCCGGCATCCGCTTGCCGACGTGTTCATCGACGCCGCGCAGGAACGCGGGCTCGCGCGCAACCCCGATTACAATGGCAGCGATCAGGAAGGCGTATCGTTACCGCAGGTGACTCAAAAGACCGGCCGGCGGTTCAGCGCCGCGCAGGCCTACATCTGGCCGGTGCGCAATCGGCCCAACTTGGAGATTTGGACCAATGCACAATGCCTGCGCCTGGCATTCGACGGCAAACGCTGTACCGGCGCGCGGGTCAGGCGCGGTGGAGCCGAGATCGAGGTCCAGGCGCGGCGCGAGGTCATCGTTTCGGCAGGCGCCATCGCCTCGCCCAAACTTCTGATGCTTTCGGGAATTGGACCGGCGGCGGATCTTGCGCGCCACGGCATCGCGCCGGTCGCCGATCTTAAAGGTGTCGGCGCAAATTTGCGCGAACACGCCGAGGGCATGGTTAGCGTCGATGTGCGCGAGCGTACGTATAATGTCGAGATCAACAGCCCGCGCATCGCGTTGCACCTGCTGAATTGGCTTCTGTTCCGGCGCGGGCCGGCCACCAGCCCATACCCGCATGCGGTCGCGTTTTTCCGTTCGACGCCCGACAAACCCAAGCCCGATACCCAGGCCATGCTGGGACCCTATGCGTTCAGTTTTTCGGAAGCGGGGATCGTGCCGTATCTGAAGCCGGCCGTGTCGGCGGCGGTG
>JAGREB010000237.1 GCA_020446775.1 Paracoccaceae bacterium | reverse complement strand
GTCATCATGATCGGCCGGAAGCGGATCAGGCAGGCTTCGCGGATGGCGTCCACGGCCGGTGCGCCGGCGCGGCGGCGTTCGATGGCAAAGTCGAGCATCATGATGCCGTTCTTCATGACGATGCCGATCAGCATCACCACGCCGATCATGGAGATCACATTGAGGTCCATGCGCACGGCCATCAGTGTCAGCAGCGCACCAAGGCCCGCAGCGGGCAACCCCGACAACAACGTCAGCGGATGAATCCAGCTTTCATAGAGAATGCCGAGCACCACATAAATCGCGAAGATTGCCGCCAGCAATAACAGGCCCTGACCTTCGAGGGAGTCCTGGAATACCTGCGCGCTGCCGACGAAGGTTCCGTTAACCGAATCGGGAAGGCCGGTCTCGGCGGCGATCTGCTCGATGCGTTTGGTCGCGTCGCCGAGCGCCACGCCCATCGGCAGGCTGAACGAAACGCCGACCGACGGTAGTTGCGCTTGGTGGTTGATCGACAACGGGCCCGCGTCGCGGGTGACCGTCGATACCGCCGAGAGCGGGACCAGTTGGCCCGAAGACGAGCGCACATAAAGACGCGACAGCGCGTTGACGTCCTGCCGGAACTCGGGCGCGACTTCCTGGATGACCCGGTAGTTGTTGGCGGTGGTGTAAATAGTCGAAATCTGGCGCGTGCCGAACGCACCATATAGTGAGTCACGAATCCGGTCGGCGTTCACCCCCAGGGCAGCGGCGCGATCGAGATCGATTGCGATGTTCGCCTGCGGCCGGTTGAGTTGCAGATCGCTGGTGACGTCGAGAAACATCGGGTCGGCGCGCATGCGCGCCTCGACCGCAAGTGCGGCGTCCTGAAGTTCGGAAAACTCGGTCCCAAGCAGCGAGTATTGATATTGGCTCTTGGGCGCGCGGCCGCCGGTCATGATGTTGGGAATCGGCCGCAGAAACAGCGCCAAACCCGGGATCGACGCCAGCTTGGGCCGCAACCGCTCGATGACCTCGCTGGCGGACGCGGTGCGTTCATCGAAGTCCCTGAGCGCGAGGAAGATGCGCCCGGTATTGGCGGCATTGGTGCCGCCGTTCGAACCGACCATCGAGTTGACGATCACGACGTCCGGGTCGGTCAACGCGATCTCGGCCGCCTGGCGCTGCAGTTCGGCCATTTCCTGGTAGGAAATATCCTGCGGTCCTTCGGTGCCGCCGATGATAAAGCCGTTGTCTTCGGCAGGGAAAAACCCTTTGGGGATCGACATCGCGAGGCTCACGGTCAGCACGACGCAAACCGCCAGCACGCCCATGACCGGTGCCGGCCGTCTCAAAACGGCGTCGAGCGTGACACGGTATAAAGTCTGCAATCGTTCGAACGCCTCGCCGAACCAATGGGCAATCGGGTGCCGCCGCCGATGATCTTCGGGACCGATCGTGGTTTCGTCGTAGTCGCTTCGCCGCAGCATGCGGCTCGCGGCCATCGGTGTCAGCGTCAGCGAGACCAGCGCCGAAATGACGATGGTGATGCTGATGGTCACGGCGAATTCGCGGAACAGGCGTCCGACGATGCCGCCCATGAAAAGGACGGGGATGAACACCGCCACCAACGCGCAGGTGATCGAGACGATGGTTGGAAAAATCTCGCGTGCGCCGCGAAACGCGGCGTTCATGGGCGATTCGCCGTGCTCGACATGGCGCACGATGTTCTCGAGCATGACGATAGCGTCGTCGACCACGAAACCGACCGAAAGGATCAGCGCAAGCAGCGTCAGATTGTTGATGCTGTAGTCCATCAGGTACATGCCGCCGAACGTGCCGAGCAGCGCGACCGGCAACGCCATGGCCGGGATCGCCGTAGCCTTGGCATTGCGCAGGAACAGAAAGATCACCAGCATGACCAGTCCGATGGTCAGACTCAGCGTAAAGCGGACTTCTCCGACCGATGCCTTGATGGCGAGCGAACGGTCCATCGCCACGGCCATTTTCACCGAGCCCGGCAACTGCCGCTCGATTTCGGGCACCAAGGCCCGCACACCTTCGACGACGTCGACCAAATTCGAGCCGGGCTGGCGCTGCACGCCCATGCCCACCGACCGCACGCCGTTGAACCAAGATCCCAGCCGCTCGTTCTCGACGCCGTCGTAAACTTTGGCGATGTCGCGCAGGCGCACCTGCCGGTCGCCGCGCGTGGCGACCACCAGCGCGCCGAATTGCGCGGCGTCGCGCAATCCGTTGCCGGCTTCAATCGACATGCTCTGCTTGGCGCTTTCCAGTGCGCCCAGCGGTTTGTTGGAATTCGCCGCCGCGACGACGCGCTGGACGTCCTCCATCGCTAAACCGAACGCGGCCATGGCGTTGGGGTCGAGCTGAATTCGCACGGCGTATTTCTGCGGACCGAAGAAGCGGATTTCCGAAACGCCGGGAATGGTCGAAAGCCGCGGCGCGACGAAATTTTCGGCGAAGTCGTTCAGCGTGCTCAGCGGCAATGTCTCGGACGACATCGCCACCGAAACCACCGGTGAGTCGGCGGGATTATTCTTGGCGACCGTCGGCGGCGAAGGCATGTCGGACGGCAGGCGGCTCGCGATCGCGGACAACCGCGCTTGGACATCCATCGCGGCGGCGTCGATATTGCGGTCAAGATCGAACGTCACGACGATTTGGGTCTGCCCCTCGACGCTCGAAGACTGAATCGAATCGATGCCCGCAATCGAGGTCAATTGCCGTTCGATCGGCGTGGCCACCGAAGTCGCCATGGTTTCCGCGCCGGCGCCGGGCAAAAACGCCGCGACCTCGATCGTCGGGGTATCGATGTTGGGGACCGCGGCCACCGGCAGCTGGTTGTAACCGGCGATGCCGGCGACCACCGCGGACAGCATGACCAGCACCGTCATCACCGGCCGGCGAATGCATACCTCGGGCAGGTTCATAGCGCGGGCCCCGATGGCAGCGACGACGGCCCGGTTTCAGACTGCCCCGGGCTCCCGGATTGAATTCTGACTTTGGAGCCGTCTTGCAACGGCATTTGACCGCTCAATACAACTTGATCGCCTGCCGCCAAGCCCGTTCGAATAACCGCTTCGCCTTTGTTGCTCCAGGCGATTTCAACAGGCCGAAATCTGACCGTGTCGTCGGGCTGGATGACGAACACGTACGATCCGGTTTGGCTCAATTGCACAGCTTCTTCGGGCACGACGATGGCACCGGGTTCGACGCGCAGGGTGACCGTCACGTCGACGAATTCGCCCGGCCACAAGCGTTCGCTCGGGTTCGCGAGCGAGGCCTTGATGCCAAGCATATTGGTTTCGGCGTCGATCTCGTTCTCGATGAACGCAATCGCGCCGTCGATCGGTTCCCCGCCGCGCAACGCAATACTTCCCGCCGAACTTCCCGCCGAGCGGTCCTGTCCCTGTGCATTGGCCGAAACGCGCACGGACGTCGTTCCCGCCGCCATGGCCTCGCGCAAGGCCAAGGCGTCGGCCTGCGGCACCGCGAAGACCGCATGGATCGGGTCCATTTGGTTGATCGAAAGCAGCGGCGTCGGGTCGGCGGCACGGACGGCGTTGCCCAACTTGGCATTGATACTGCCGATGCGTCCGGCGATCGGCGCGGTAATTGTGGTGAACGACAGCACGGTTTCGGCATTGTCGAGCGCGCCTTGGTCGGCGAGCACGGTTCCCGTCAGGGATTCGACCGCCGCGGTCGCCTTGTCCAGCGTCGCGCGCGAGGCGAAATCTTTTGCCGACAATGGCGCCAGGCGGTCGAGATCGCGTTTGGCCTGGTCAAGCTGAGCTTGATCGCGTTGCAGCGTGCCGCGCGCCTGGCGCACCATCGCCGTCGCCTGCCGGTCGTCGAGATGAAGCAGAACCTGACCGGCGGTTACAATCTGGCCTTCCGCGACGTCGACCGACGATACGACGCCGTCGATGCGCGGCCGAACCGCGACAGCCGACACCGGTTCGATGCGGCCCAGCGCGTTCAACGTCACCGGCATCGGTTTTAAGGTTACCGTCGCCGCGGTAACGGCATGGGCCCGGCCTTCACCGCGATTCTGGGCATGCGCGGGCACACCGGCCGCAATGAAAAGGCCAACGCCTACGGCCCAATACGGCAACCAAACGCTTCGTTTCATTCCCTGAATTGCCCGTCGTTCGGCCGTAGCACGAACGCCCGGCGCAAGGCTCTAACGTGCAGGAGGCGCGTTCCCTTGCAAAGCGGGAAATTCGTTGAAATCGCAGGCCGTACGCGGAATTCGCGGGCGCGGCCCGGAATCCGGTCATGCCGGGATCGTGATACGAAAACGGCGCGGGACCGAAGCCGCCGCGCCGTGGTTTCCA
>JAGREB010000236.1 GCA_020446775.1 Paracoccaceae bacterium | reverse complement strand
CCGGCGGCTATCAGGTCGAGGGCGCCAAGCGGGTGGCAACTCTGAACATCGGCGGCAGCGCGACGACGACAATCAGCTTCGTTGTCGGCCGGAATTAGGGTCCGCCGGAATTAAGCCATTCCCAGCTCTTTGCTGAGATAAGCCGCCAATTCCTCGGGTGTGTTCTTGGTCACCTGAGTTGCGGGATAGGCATGACTGGTCCGGACCGCGCGGTCGAACCAAAACGCGCCGGGCTCGCACGCGGGCTTGGTCGCCGCCAGCCAAATCGCGGTTTCGGTTCCCTGACGCCCGTTCCGCAACACAAGATTGAGAATCTTGTAAAAGCGCGGGAGCGAGCGCTCCACGCCTGCGGTGTCGGCCCAACCCGGATGCATGACATAGAACTTCATGCCGCGTCCGCCGTATTTCGCATGCCAGTATTTGGTCAGTTCCGCCTGCCCGCGCTTGTGCACGGCGTAGGCAAACACACCCGCGTAGCGCTTGGGGTCGGTGACGTTCATGCGCTCGACAAGCAACGGCGCATTGTACATGCCGCCAGATGACATGTTGATCACGACGCCGTCGTTCTTGAGCATGTCCTTTTCGATCAATCGCTCGGTCAGCAAATAATGATTGAGGATGTTAGTGGCGAACGAACTCTCGCGGCCCTCGGACGTCAGGGCGAATTCGTTGGCGAGCATCCCGACGTTGTTCACCAAGACATCGATTTTCCGACCGTCGGCAGCCAGCCGTCCGATTAGGTCTTCCGTCTCGCTTTGCAGCGCGAGGTCCGCGACCATCGGCACGATCTGCGCCTTGGGCCCGCACGCCGCGATCAAACCGTCGAGCTTCGACCGGCTGCGCGCAACCGCGATCACCGTCGCACCGGCGGCCGCGGCCTGTTCGACGATCGCCTTACCCAAGCCGCCCGAAGCCCCGGTCACGAGCCATACACGGCCCGCGAAGTCCGGGTTGAGACGCGACCAAAATAATGAGCGCCACCAATACCCGATCGCGGTAAAGCTCAGCGTGAAGCGCGCGTAGAATTTGATGACCTTGATCAGCATCGCCATGGCCGCCTCGCGTTTTGCTTATTGGGATTCAAACCAGCGGTTATCTTACGCCGCCGCCTTGGCCGCCTCGGCAGCGGCTTTCGCGATGGCATCGCGGTCGGCGCGAATGTCGGCGGCGTTCGCCCACGTCGAGTGAGTGCCGCATGAAATTCGATGCGGCAAGAAAATACGGCATACCGGCCCCGCCTCGAAATTCTTCGCATCGATCAGGATACACTCGGAACGATTGGCCTTCATGTCGGTGACGAAGCTGATGAGGTAACCGTCGTCTTCGTCTTTCGCGTTCAAGCGCGGCACGAACGGCGATTCACTCGCGTATCTATCCTCGCCCAAGGACACGCTCACCGAAGTCCCGGTGTCGAGGTCGTGCTTGACCAGCCCGGTGAACATGAACCAGCCGGGTTTGGGAATCGCGCTATAGGCGTAACGATATTTCCGTCCGGCGTATTTTTGATTGAACATGCCGAACTCAAGATCGCGGTTGTCGAGCCGCTGCTCGGTCGTCTTGCCGGTCTTGAGATTGAAACGCCATCTGTGCAGGCGCGGCTTGATCAACGACTGATCGAGGTACGCCATCATCCGCTCGTAGCCTTCGGGCGCATCCGGATGAGATTTCGGTTGCGGATCGTCTTCGAAGTAACCGTCGAGGACGATTTCGTCGCCCTCTTCGTAGGCGTTCAACCAGTGCAGCACGAACGTCGGAGCGGCTTCGAACCATTTGATGTCATCCGTCGAACCGTAACGCGGCACGATGGCGAAACGTGACGGAATGTTCGGATGAAACCTAACGACATGAATGCCCTTTTTGAGCAATTCCTCGTCCCAGAACAGCGGGAAGTCGTTCAAGATCGAGTAATTCTTTGTGAACGCCATATCATGCGGTAGGCGCGGACCGGGAAGCGGAATCGGGACGCAATGCACCAATTGGTTCACACGATTCACCACACCGTAATGCATATATGGCGCGTGCTTTGAATAGTTGAAGAACAGGAGCTCGCCGGTTGCCTCATCGAGCTTGGTGTGCGCCGAGATGCCGTCGATCGGCACCCAGCCTTCGGTTCCGGTCTGTTCGAGCGTGAACGGATCGAGCCGGTACCCCTCGCCCGACTGATAAAACGTCGACAGGATCATTCCGGCATGAACGATAACGTCGGTCGACGATGAGTCCTTGAGGCCGCCTTGCGCACACCAGCCGGGACGCAAGGACTTGCGCGGGTCTTCCATCAGCCCGGCCCACAACGCATGGCCGGCTTCCTGTTCGGCGAGGAATCCCTTGGTGCGCACAAATCGGTTGCGGTACTCGGCTTTACCACCATGCATGCGAATGGCGTGCAGCATGCCGTCGCCGTCGAATGGATGGTAACGCCCGATGGCGTGATGAACCGGATTTTCGGTGTTTCGAATGTAAACGCCGTCGATATCTTCGGGAATCTTGCCGATCACTTCCATGTCGGTGGCGTTGTATTCCTCGAAATTCGGCGTCCACGGACCATTCATGTAGGGATGATTGGTCGGCCGCAGAGTTCCGGTCACGCGGTTGATAAGTTCAATGCCCATGATGTTCACCGTTGTCCATTTTCATGCTTCGATACCACACGGCTTCCCAAACCTTGCGCCATGATCATGCCGCGACACGCTCGAGAATCATCGCCGAACCGATTCCCGATGCCGCAAAGCACACGACCATGCCCAATTGCGCGTCTTTCTGTTCCATTGCGTCGATTAGCGCTGACGTGAGAATCGCGCCGGTCGCGCCGAGCGCGTGTCCACGCGCGATATGCCCGCCAAAGACATTCACTTTGTCTTGAACCGCGGGAAAACGGCGACGGAACAACGCCGGAACCACCGCGAAGGCTTCCATGTACTCGATGACGTCGAGATCTGAAATCTCCATTCCTGCTTTCTTCAACACGCGGTCCATTGCCTCCGCGCCCGCCGTCAGCGAAAGCACCGGATCGCCGCCGGCCTCGGCGTAGGCAACTACGCGCGCTCGGGGTTTCAGTCCTCTGGTCATTCCGGCGGCGGCAGTTCCAAGCGCGGCAAGTCCCGCGCCGTCGGCGGTGCCGGGCGCATGAACCACGGCATGGCGGTGGTCGAGCTTCTCAATCCCCAACGCGCTCTTAAGCACCTTGGCATAAGCGCTGCCCAAAGGTTCGAACGCCGCCGTAAAACCGGCGATGCCTTCGACCGTCGTATTGCCGCGCACGTATTCGTCGCGGGTGAGCACCGCATTCCCGTCCGCGCCTGTGACGGCAATCAAAGACTGTTGTCCAAGGTTCTCGGTTTGAGCCAGTCCGGCACGCTGATGAGAGTCGACGGTGACGGCATCCAGTTCCTGCCGCGTAACATTTTCCCGATCGGCCAGGACATCGGCGGACACCGCAACCGGGACGTACCGCATCGCCGCCGAGAATTCCGGATCGTTGTAGTACACCGCTTTGTCGGCCAAAAACGCAACATGCGACATGCTTTCGACGCCACCCGCCAATACAAACGACGCGTTTCCGGACGCGACTTTATCGACCGCCCCGGTGATGGCGCTTAATCCAGATGTACAAAAATTGTTGACCGACCACGCCGATGCCGTTTCGGGTAGGCCGCTATACAACTTCGAGATCAACGCGATGTGGCCGCCCTGATCGCCGACTTGCCCGACGCACCCAACCGTCAAATGATCGATGGTGCGGACCGCAGCGCCATTACGCTTTGCCAACGCTTCGACCAGTTGCTTGATCAGCTCGACGGGTTTAACCGCGGCAAGTCCACCACCCGTTTTGCCTTTGCCGCGCGGCGTGCGCACCGCATCGAAAACGAAAACATCTTCGATTGTTGACTGTGGCATGGCTCTTCAACCGGGCGATTTGTAGATGGACCGCGGGCGCGGCGACTAAATCAGGACATGCTCGGGCGTGCCGCTT
>JAGREB010000235.1 GCA_020446775.1 Paracoccaceae bacterium | reverse complement strand
GCCGCCATAGCTGTGGCCGACCAGGACGAAACGATCGAGTTCCTCGAATTCGATCACGTTCATGATGTCGGTGACGTGAGTTTCGAAATCGACTTCGGGCGCACGCAAGTGGACCCGTTCGCCCAATCCGGTCAATGTCGGTGTAAACACCGTATGCCCGCCCGCGCGCAATATTTCCGCCACGTACCGCCAGCACCAGCCGCCGTGCCATGCGCCGTGTACCAGTACAAATGTGCGGCGGTTATCGGATGCGGCGGACGCGTCTTTCGAAGCATCCACCGGCAATGCCGAAGCAGCCAAACCCGCGGTGATCCCAAGGACATCCCGGCGCCGTGTCATGATGTTCTCCGCGAAAGCGAATTCGATCGCATATTCTATGCTCGACCGTACCGGCCCTGCACATTCATTTAATGAGAAACTCTTGATTCGCGATTGACCTTTTCAAGGTCGAGCGCCCTACTGGGACAGCAAGTTTCACGGAGGAGAGCCGGTATGTTGCTCCGTATCGCGTGTATTTTCACGCTGATATCGTATGCGTCCAATGCGGCGGCGCAAGAAATCGTCGGGTGCGCGCCGTCGCAAGGCGTCGAGGTAATTTGCGGTCTCACCAAGCCAGAGGATATCGCCGCGCTAACGGATACGGATTGGCTGCTTGTGAGCGAGCTCGGTGATGCGGCGACACCGGGAAATATCGTCGCGTATAACACGTCGGACGGAACGCTGTTGCGCCTGAAGGCGCGCGACGATTCGGCGGCATCCGATCCCGCGCGCGTCTGCGGTCCCATGCCTGAACGCCTGCGGCCGCGCGGATTCCATGTGCGCATGACCGGTGAGGGGCAATACGACGTTCTCCTCATCAATGTAATGGGTGGCCAGCGCATCGAAAATTACGTGGTGACGTTGAGCGACGGTGACCCTGCGCTTGCCTGGCGCGGTTGCGTCGCCGTGCCCGATAAATTCAATGTCAACGATGTCGCTCCGCTGCCAGGCGGCGGGTTTGTCGTGAGTCATATGTATGACGAACCCCGCACATGGTTGACGACGCTCAAATTCATTTTTCACGTGGATACCGGCTACGCGGTGTCATGGCGTCCTGGAGCGGAATGGGTAAAGGTCGACGGGAGCGATGTCACGTTTGCTAACGGGATCGAAGTCAATCCGGATACCGGAGAAATCTATTTGGCCGGGACGTATGGCGAGGAGCTTGTCGCGATCGATCCGTCGAAGAATAGAGTCCGCAGGGTATCGATGCCGATTCAGCCCGACAATTTGACCTGGCAAACGAATGGCAAGATTCTCGCCGTGGGGCATACCGGCATTCCCATCTGGGGAACGCGCAAGTGCCGCGCGTTGGCGGGCAAACCCTGTAGTTTCGATTTCGCCGTGATCCAAATCGATCCGCGCTCATTGTCGCGGAAGGTTCTGTTTGCGGATCGCAGGGGCGCGATTCCGGGCCCGTCGGTCGCGCTTGGTCATGACGACGCCATTTACCTTGGCACGGTCTTTGGCGACCGGATTTCGCGCATCTACATGCAGGGCATGAAATGATGCCGCGCGGTACGCATCGGACATGAAGCGTCGCTATCTCATTATTGCCGGGATCGGCGTCGTCATTCTCGCGGTCTTGGCAAAGCAGTTCGGGCCAGCGGCGCCGACCGACGCCCAAAGTCGGTCGGAGACGCTCACAGTTGGCATCTACGCCTTGTCGCCGTCATTCGGTTCGCCGACTCGCGCACTCGGCCCACCGGGGATTTTCGTCATTACGTCCATATTCGACACACTGACCGAGGTGGCGCCGGGCGGGGCACCCATTCCCGCGTTGGCGCTGTCGTGGGAAGACGTCGAGCCCAATCGTTGGATTTTCCGGCTTCGCCCGAGCGTGGTCTTCAGCAACGGCGAGCCGATGGACGCGGCGTCAGTCGTGGCGTCTATCGAGCGATTGCGCGACCCGTCGCGGCCGACCGTGTTGTCGAGCTTGATTCCAAATATCGATAAGGTGGAAGCCGTCGATGCACTGACCGTGTCAATCACGACCAAGCAGCCGTCGGCATCCTTGCCGTCCGACCTATCCGGAATCTGGATCGTGCCGCCGCGCGCATGGGCCGAAACGGACGAAACCGCATTTGCGCGTGCACCGATTGGAACCGGTCCTTACGTCGTGAAGTCATGGGAAAAAAATCGGATCGAATTGACATGGAATCCGACCTCGTGGCGAAAGGCGGCAATCCGAAATCTTATTTTTGTCGAAGTTCCCGACGAAGCGGCACGCATATCCGCGTTGGCCTCGGGCGCGATCGACGCGGCGATACAAATTTCCCCCGATGCCATCGATACCGTTGCCGATACCGGTGGCCGTACGCTGATCCTGCCCGGCGGGACGGTTTACGCCATTGCGCTGAATGCAGAACGCGAGGGATCGCCGTTTACGGACCGGCGCGTTCGCCAAGCCGCGAACTACGCCGTCAACAAGGAACAGATCGCCGAGGTTCTCTTCCACGGGACGACCGTCCCAATGGGCCAGCCGGCGTCGCGCATCACTGCGGGTTACGATCCCGAGATACCCGTTTATCCTCACGATCCCGAGCGGGCGCGCGGCTTGTTGCGCGAGGCCGGATTTGCGGACGGTTTCGATTTGCGTATGGAGGTGATTACCAACGCCGTGCCGGCCGACGCAGCGATGTTTGCATCGGTGGCGCGGAATCTTACGGATGTCGGTATCCGAACCGAGGTCCGGTCGTCGCCGTTACCGGTCTTTTTCGAGCGCTTCTTTGCCAACAGTTTCGAAGGACAGGCGTTTCAGCTGGGTTTTATCTCGATGCCGAATCTCGACACGCTGAAAGGTCTGAAGGATTTCACCTGCGACAAACCCGGATCGGCGCCTTTCATCTGTCTGCCGTCGATCGCTCCGCTGATCGACGAAGCGCGGCGCGAAACCGACCTTGTCTCGCGTATAGAGAAGATGCGAGAGATTAATCGCGTTGCCCACGACGAGGCGCTTGCATTATTTCTGATCGATGCCGTCGACTTGATGGCGGTGTCGTCGCGCGTTGCGGGGGAAGCACCGGCGACGCGGATATTGCATTGGGAAGATTTTGCGTTGAAGCCTTAACGGCGGGAAGGGAATGCTATGTACGAGATTGTCACCGACTTTGAACGGCCGGATCCGGCGTTGATCGAACGCGCGCGCGCGAACTATTTCTGTCTTGCCGGATGCCGGGTCGGCCCACGGTTTGTGATGGACCCCGGCATCAAACCCTTGGACCGGGAATGGCGAATTTGCGGCCCGGCGTTCACGGTACGCCCGGAGCACACGCAAGATATGCTGATGAGCCAGTTGGCGGGAAAATATGTCAAACCCGGCGACATTGTCGTGATCGACGCGGGCGGTGAATCGCGGATGGCGGTGTTCGGCGCCAGCATGAGCGCAGGTGTGAAATCATCCGGCGCGGCGGGCGTGGTGATCGATGGATACACATTGACCGCCGAAGTCATCCGTGCGCGTGAGAACATTCCGGTGTTTTGCCGCGGGACGTTGTCGGTAGCGGGGCAAGGTAAGCTGCCAGGTTGGCTCAACACGCCGGTGATCTGCGGTGGTGTGATCGTCAATCCGGGCGACTTGATCCTGGGCGATGAAGATGGCGTGGTGGTTATTCCGAAAGCGCAAATTGAAGAAGTGATTGCCGGGGTTGAGTCCAACGCCCGGCCACGGCCTTTGGACGGCAACATTGCGGCGCGTAAACCGGCGGCGGTGCCGTATTTCCGATCTTCGGGTGCGGAAGAAAAGGTCGACAAGCTGGCCGCCGACCCGAACAGCAAGGTGCGGATTATTTAAACAGCGCATCGCGCCGAAAAGTGGAGGCCGGTTTTCG
>JAGREB010000234.1 GCA_020446775.1 Paracoccaceae bacterium | reverse complement strand
TCCACATCGATCGGCGCAAGCGTGACCGTTTCGAACTCGTAAAGCGGTTTCTCTGCGCCCGGCACTTGGTCCGCGGGCTTTACGACAACGAGATTCTCGATACGGATACCGTATTCACCGGTCTTGTAATAACCGGGTTCGTTCGAGATCAACATTCCCGGTTCGAGCGCGACCGTGTTACCGACCTTGCTGATGCGTTGCGGCCCTTCGTGAACGCCGAGGTATGTGCCGACGCCGTGACCGGTGCCGTGATCGTAGTCGAGGCCTTCCTGCCACAACGCGTGCCGCGCGAGCGCATCGAGCTGGCTGCCGGTGGTACCCTTGATGAACCTGGCGCTGCCCAGCGCAATGTGTCCTTTGAGAACCAGCGTGAAGCGGCGCCTCTGTTCGGGTGTGGGCGAACCGACGGCAACCGTGCGCGTCACGTCGGTGGTTGCGTCGAGGTATTGACCGCCGGAATCGATCAGCACCAGCATGTTGGGCGCGATCTTGGCTGCGCTTTCGGGCTGGGCGCGATAATGGACGATGGCGCCGTTGCCGCCGGCGCCACAAATGGTCGGGAAACTGCCGCCACGATAGAGATTGTCGAAACGGCGAAAGTCTTCCAGTTTTTCCGCCGCCGTTATTTCGTTGAGGTTTCCCTTGGGCGCTTCACGCGCAAACCACGCCAAAAACTTGGTCAGCGCCGCACCGTCGCGGACATGAGCCGCGCGCACGCCGTCAAGCTCGACGTGCCCTTTGGCCGCTTTAATCGGCGTAATCGGATCGGGCGCGGGTTTGGCGTCGAGACCGGCGGCGGCGATGTTATCCGCCAGCCAACGCGATCCGGTATCACGGTCATAGGCGACGGTCGAAATTTTGCCCTTCAATTTGGCAAGCGCGTCGGGCAAAGCGTCGTAAGGAACGATGTCCACGCCTTTGCCAAGATGCCGCGCCAGATCGTCGGACAATTTGGCCGGGTCGACGAACAGCGCGGCGCTGCCGTCCGACTTGACCAAACCGTAGGCGATCACCAGCGGCGAGAATTCGACATCGCTACCGCGAATATTGAAAAGCCAACATACAGAGTCGGTCGCCGACACCAGGAAAGCGTCGAACCCTTCCTTTTCCAGCCACTTCGCGACCACCTTGCGCTTTTCGGCGCTACAGCGGCCGGCATACTCCTCGGGATAGATTTCCACCGGCGCAGCGGGCCTTGCAGGCTGATCGGTCCAAATCCGGTCGATCAAGTTCTCGCCAAGCGGCTTGAACGTCGTATGGGCGCGGCGGGTAGCGTCCTCAAAACGCGACACCTGAGCCGGCGTGAATAGCCGGGGATCGTAGGCGACCGTCATGCCACTGGCGTTATCGGCAAGCCACGCCGTAGGCGGTTCGTCGACCAAGTGCTTGTGCACATATAATTCGCCATCGACTTGCGTCGCGGCCTGCAAGGTGTACCGGCCATCGGTGAAGAATGCGGCACGGTTGCGCAGCACGACGGCCATGCCGGACGATCCGGTAAAACCGGTCAACCACGCCAGACGCTCGGCATAAGGCGGTAAATACTCGTGCTGGTGCTCATCGGCATGGGGAATGAGATACCCATCGACACCGGCGGCCGCCATGGCGGCGCGCAGCGCGATCAGGCGTTCGGCGTGTAGGGCCGATTTTATGGCGGACGATGAATCGTTCATGACATCAAGCTAAGCGCTCGCGAAGCACGTTTCAATTGCGGGTCGGGCGGGCCAGAATCAAAGTGGACCAAAACCCGATCCGAATGCGGCGCGCCAGCACCAAACCCTGGCGGCGATACGCGGCCAAAACCATCGCTTCCTGCCACACCAACAGCCCAGCCATGATCAAACGCCCCCCTGGGGCAAGCAATGCCGCCACCCGTGCCGACAACCGGCACAGCGGCCGCGCAAGGATATTTGCGGTGATCAATGCATACGGTCCACTTCGGCGAATGGCCGGTGCATGAGTTCCGTCGCACAAGACCGGCCGGATACGGGCCGCTTCGCCATTGTGGCGGGCATTGTAGGTGGCGATTCGAACCGCCTCGGGATCGATATCGCTGGCCACCACGGGCTGCTTCCAGGTTTTGCTGATCGCCAGCGCCAGGATCCCCGATCCGCACCCGAGGTCGAGCGCAGCGTGCGAACCCCGCGCGACCTTAGCTTTGAATCGGCCGTCGCGACCGATTGCCGTCAACGCCAAAAGGCAGCCGAACGTGCTTTCGTGTTCACCCGAACCGAATGCCGTGGCGGCATTCAGGCGCAGTGGGATCATGCCCGACGGCGGCGCAATCCGGATGTGATCGCCATAGACGTAATACTGCCCCGCGCGCAGAGGCTGGAAACCGGCGTAGCTTTCGGCGAGCCAGTCCCGGTGCTCGACAACGACGATTTCGAGTTGAGGTTCGGCAACCCGCGCCGCGGCGGCGGCGACGGCGATGCGGGCCGCCAACGGTCCCGGCTCGGGCGGCGCGGTAAACAAGGCTTCCACCCGCCAGATCGGACGCGGCTTGGCCCATTCCTCGACTTCATAGGAACTGACTGACACCGCGCCGTCCTCCAAGGCCGGTTCGAACATGGCACAGAGGTCGTCGGTGACAGTAACGCGCGCGGCCCACATTTTGGGTCCGCCCGGACCAGGTGCCGGACGCGTCTCGATATCGGATGTCATGGATGATCGGCGTGGCGGTGTTGGCTGTTGTAATTCGCCTTAGTAACCGTAATGCGCGTGGAATGCCAATCGGTTGAAGATGCGCGAGAAAGCCGCGTGCGGTATGGCGGCTGTCCGAACTCCGAACCGCCCGCCACCGTGATCCAAACGGCAGCCGACCTCGTAAAAACTTTGAAACAATCGAACGGCAGCGGCGAAACCGAACCCGGCTCACTCAGACGCTGTCTAGAACTTCGATTTTACGTCCGGAACAACCACCCCTCGGTTTCCG
>JAGREB010000233.1 GCA_020446775.1 Paracoccaceae bacterium | reverse complement strand
ATTTCCACACCAGTTGGCACGCCACGCCTAGTTTCTGTTAGCGCGTGAAATGAGCTTACAGAAACTGGCGCGCTGCTGGGCGTAGCGAGGCGGCTGGTTTTTCACCCGCGTACAAAAGATAAAACCCCGCCGGAGGAAAACGGTCGGGTTTTGATCAGTGGATATCGGGAACAGTATTAAGCGTGTTTGCGGCGCTTCACGCGGATGCCAAGCATGCCCAAACCTAGCAGAGCGAGCGCACCTGGCGCGGGGACGGAATTGCTATCCGTAAGATTCAACTTAATGAACCCATCGCTATACAGACCTTGCAGATTGATCCACACGTGGCTGCTATCGAAACTCAAACGTGAAACATCAAAGCCGGCATAACTAGTCGTTGGATCAATCGTAACGTTTAGAATTGGGCTACCGGAGAGCACTGAGATCATTGGACCGTTGAATGTCACGAATCCGAAATTGGCCCAAAACTGACTACCCGGGCCGTCATTGTAGGTGATCGCATTGTCATCCACGACGATCGTATATTTATCTTCGAAAGCGAAAGTCCCCGTCGGAACGACTTGGGTACCCATGTTGAGGTAAGGCGTCGAAGAGTTTGGGTAAAAATGGGTTACATTTACCGTTTCGCCGGTAAGGACACCGGCGCTTGCCGGCTGAATAACGCTTGACATCGTACATACAAACAACGTCAAAGCTGCTCCAAGAAAGCGATTAAGTGAGTTGATAATCGGCGTTGCTTTCGCGGTACTGGCAACCAAAGGGACGGCTAGACCTGCTGCACCAATCTCGCGAAATTTCAGCAAATTTGATGAAGTTGAGATGACCGGCATTTGGCGTTCCCCGAACCTAAATATGAGAGGCATCAAGTGCCCCGAACTTGTTTCATCGGACAGGACGTCCTGGCCGATTTTCTGAAGCTATAAACTGCAATCTGCGTGCCAACATTCGCAAATGTAGAAATATCAGAGGGTTATCAGATACCGACAAAGCAAGATGGAGGCGGACATGTAAAGAAATCTGTCATATCAAAGCCTTCGTTTCATCAAGTAGTTGTCTGTAACTATCTATTTTATATCGCAAAATTATCGATTCTCTTGATCGTAAAGAATCCTGACACCGCTTCCCCTGTTTCAACATTCATATACGTGCGGCCGACACGTGCCACCGGCTTCACATTACATTACCCCCGGCACGCCTTCTCGGAAAAATGCCGTTGAAACCATTTGCTCTTTTGCCCGCTTGTTCCCGCCCCAAAAATGGGAGCGTAAAAGTGGGAACATTCGGCCGCGCTCAAGATATTTGATCTCTTGCGCTGCCCGTCGTTTCTGATCGGCCGTGCGCGTGTACGTTTCCGCATTGGTCAACGTACATCTCACCGCTTCTTCACAAATTCGGCGCGCAGCACGAGACCTTTTATTCCGTCGTAGCGGCAGTCGATCTCCTGCGGATCACCGGTCAGGCGGATCGATTTGATAAGCGTCCCGCGACGCAGGACCTGCCCGGCACCCTTGACATCGAGATCCTTGATCAACGTCACTTGGTCACCGTCGGCAAGAACATTGCCGACAGAATCACGTACCACGACCTCGGCGGCTTTGGCCGCGTCTGCCTGCTTTGCGCGCATCTCGCTGCCCGGAATCCATTCGCCGCTCTCATCGTCGTAAACGTAGTCATCGTCGCCGGACATTCTTAACTCCTTAAATCGGGCCAGATTCTTAGTCGGCCAGATAATACACGGTAACCGCGTGAAGATTATGCTCTCTGGAGCGTTCTCCGCCAGCGGGTCTCCTTTCCATCTCTGGTGGCACGCATTTCCTCGCGTACAGACAATCAAAGATGAATGCTCGCCTTTTGGGAGGTCTTGGCGATCCAGTTTGCCGCGGCGAGGAGGCGGCTTTGATGCGCCTCCATTGACGCGTCCCTTCCGGCATATATGGTTATTTCGCGACCTCCGGCTTGGCGATTTGCGGCTCGAACTTCATGCACGCTCAATCTCAGCGCCCCGATAACAGCGCCGAATTCGGCTCGATCCAGAGCCTCGGCAGGCCCGCCGACGGTTGGCGGCTAAAGCTGTACATCATCATTTTCGAAGCCGACACGCGCGCCGGCCGCGCCTTCGATATCGCGTTGATCGCCGCCATCTTGGCCAGTTTGCTGGTGGTCGTGCTCGACAGCTTGGCCGCGGTCCATTCGCGCTATGCTGGCGTGTTGCTGGCATTCGAGTGGGGCTTTACCGTCCTGTTCACTATTGAATATGCCGCGCGCCTTTTGTGCGTGCGCAATCCCTGGGCGTACGCGCGCAGTTTCTACGGCATCATCGACTTTTTAGCCGTCGCGCCGACCTATCTGGCAGTGCTCGCCCCCGGATTGAACGCGTTGATCGACGTTCGCGTGCTGCGCCTGCTGCGCGTTTTCCGTGTTTTCAAGCTGACCGAGTACGTGGCCGAGTTCAGCGCGCTCGGCGCCGCGCTCCTGTCGTCGCGGCGAAAGATCCTGGTGTTTCTGTCGTTCGTGCTGATGGTCGTGTTCGTGCTCGGTACTTTGATGTACGTGGTGGAAGGGCCGGAGCACGGCTTCACGAGTATCCCCGTCGCCGTGTACTGGGCGATTACCACCATGACCACCGTCGGTTTCGGCGACGTGACGCCGGAAACCGATCTCGGCCGCTTCATTTCCTCGATCATGATGCTGTTGGGGTGGGGAACCTTGGCGGTGCCCACGGGCATCGTCAGCGCCGAGTTCACCGCGCATCGGCTCGCGGGCGAACCCACGACCCGGACCTGCCACAAGTGCCTCAGCGAAGGCCACCTCGCCACCGCCAAGTATTGCCGCGATTGCGGCGCGCCTTTACCGCCCTATCAAACCAGCCAAGGGGCGTAGGGGCTTTGTTCAAAATCTAGATTAGGCGCTCTTGCGGCGAACCGCACCGATAGCCAACACACCCAAGCCGAACAGCGCCAAAGAATCCGGTCCCGGGACCGGCGCAAGCGTCAGCGACCATCGGCTGGCGTCGAATGCGAAATTTCCGCCGTAGGCGACACCGTTATAGCTGACGTCCGTGATGTACGGACTGGACGGGAAATAGACATTCACGTTGTCCCAAAGGCCGTCCGTCGCGACGAAAGAAAAATAGTTCGTCTGGGAAGGGTTGTAAGGCGCCGCGTCGGCGAAAATGAAATTATTGAGGTTCCCGTCGAACGAAATCACAGGTGTCCCAAGCGCGAAGCAGCAGCCAGGAACGAACGCCCACGGCTGGTACAAGTCGCCGCCGGTCAACGGATTTCCGTTCAGCGACACACTGACCCCCGAAACGCTTTCAAGAAAGATTCCGTTTTGCGTTCCGCTCAGCGAGCCCGTCACGACATCGCCCGACCCGAAGGTGTAGGAAAAATTGTAAACGGCGGCGCTGGCCTGCGACGGGCCAAAGCCGATGACGCTCGCAACAACGAGCTGAGCAACGATTGCCAGAAACCGGTCGCGCACGCGTCGTGCAAGAGCGGCGCACGTTTGGATTTTGGACGGCATCATCAGCGTTTCTCCCGAAATCGCCGAAACGCCGTGGTCAGGTCATCCGATCACAAACGTTTCCATCCAATTCTGTGCAATTTGCGTGCCAACTTTTCTGGCCCGAGCATTTCCAACGGGTTGGCAGGCAGCCGCTACGCCCGCGCAGAGCTGGATGTCAGAAAGATTTACGCCCTGTTTTCGATAGTAAAGATCGAAAAAATCTCATCTATTTGAAATGACTGGCGTAAGACTGTGGATATAGTCCGGCGCGCGCCGTCAGGTTTTTTTACACCGCCCCGCCCAATCACGGTGGTCGCCGGACAGCACAACGGTGCGGGCGCGTCACATCAATTTCATGACGTCCAGCGCGGTGCGCTCGCCGGATTCCAACGCGCCTTCCATGCCGAATTCAGTCGGCGCGGCGTGTTGCCCGCAGAAATGGATGCGCCCGTGCGGCGCCCATAGCGTGTCGTAGAATTGCGGAATCTGACCCGGCGCCCATAGCATGAAGTCGCCGCCCAGCGAAAACGGATCGCGTTGCCACGAATGTATGTGCACCGCATCGAGTTGGCCCTTGGCGGCCGGGCGCGCGGTTTCGATGTCGCGCAACACGGCGGCCTTGGCGGCTTCGGGGTCGAGACTGTCGAGGTAGGCCGCCTGAACGTCGCGTGCAAAGGCGGTAATGCTGGTGATTTCGCTCAAGTCGTCACCCAGTTTGAACGGCGCGACGAAGCCTGCCGGCCCGTCGCTCCACATCGTTGGTGGCAGGCCGTCCTTTTCCCAAAATGGACTCTTCGGAATCATGTGCACTTGCGTGCAAGGCGTGTAGGTCACGGTCTTGACCGCGTGCGCTTGGGCGCCGGTCAGCACGGGGTCGACCTTGATCAGGCGCAGCACCGAGACCGGCGCCGAACAGATCGCGAAGGCGCCGCGGTAAATTTCGCCGTCGTCGCACACCACGTCGACGCCGTGCGCATCGTTGCGCAAGCCCACGACGCGCCGGCCGAACCGGACTTCGCTTTTCAATGCGCGGGCCAAGCCTTCCGGCAAACGCTGATTGCCGCCCTTGGCGATCATGTTGCCCGCTTTGAACTGTTGCTGGAACTTGATCCAGAAATCGAGCGCGTACACCTGCATCATCGACACGTCGTGGGCCGACGTGCCGTAAGTGAAGTTGGTGTTCACGGCCAGTTCGATCACCGCCTCGCTTGCACCCCGCGACGTCAGGAAATCATGCATCGAAATATCGTGCGCGAAAAAGTCCGGCGCGTGCCAGTCGTCCAACGACGTGTAGGGATTGGTCTCGGCGATCAACTTGGGCAAATACGCCCACGGCATGGTTTCCTTGGCCCCGCGCGGGAACGGATTGCGGGCCGAATCTTTCCACGCGTCCGGCGCGATGACCTTGCCGCCCAGGATCAGCGTTCGTCCGCGGTTGGCCAGCCGGCGCGGCCCGTTGTCCTGCAACGGAATGTCGAGGCGCTGCGCCATGTCGCGCAGGCGCGCATAGGCGCCGGCGATGGCGTTGGCGCCGCCTTCCGGATGTCCGGGGACCGTATCGACGCTGAAGACCCGGCCGCCGACACGCCGGCGCCCTTCGAGGACCGTGACGGTGAAGCCCTGCGCTTCCAGAAGCCAAGCGGCATAGAGACCGGACAGTCCCGCGCCAATGACAATCACGTCTGCCGACGTTTGCGCCCGCGCGCGGCGCGGCGCCGCCAACGCCATCGCGCCGGCCGTGGACTGCGTGATCATGGACCGCCGCGAAACAGGCATCGACAAAGGTTTCATGAATCGCCCCCCGCTTTGCCGCCTGGCGGGGATGGTAGTCCTCTCTCGACGGCCCGGCTACCCGATAGCGCTATAACGAGGGTCGCCTCAAAACCGGGGAAGCGCCCACGTCCGGCACAAAATCGTGCGTTCTTTAATGTCGATCTACCGGGCCGGCCGTGTGCACGTGTCGATCGTACACAGTTGCCGCTAGCTCACCGAACCGCGGACCCTGACTGCATCTTGTGCATGGCGCTCGGTCCCTTGGGTTCCTGCTCACAATTTATGCAACTGAGGCCGACCAACGGCATTCGTCGACGGTTCGCGAACAGTTGCGCGATCACCGCCGAAAAACGCGCAACCCCCTATGCAAAACTTTGGGATGTCCCGGGGGCGGGAATGGATTATTTCAACGCTCGTTGAATACGAACCTCGGCGGCCGGCTCCCCCATACTCCTCCCCCAAGGTTGTCAAGGTTCGTGTTCAGCCGTGCCGTTTACCCCGACCGGGGAAACGGCGTGCTCGCGTAACGACAACTCAAGGCAGGTGTAAGATGAAAAACAAAAACATCACCGATGAACCCGTCATTCACGCCCCGTTTATCGACATGCGCGGATGGCCGACGGAAGTTGCCGCGACGATCCTCGTCGCCGGCGCGGCCTTTACGCTCCTGGTCGGATTTGCCGGTCATGCCGACGCGGCGGATTTCCGCGCCGAACCGGCTTCGGTCGAAATCGCCGCGGGCAACGGCGACGCCTACATCAAGACGCCGATTATCGGCGTCGAGGCTGGCCGCTCGCTGATCCGTTTCGCCAACCTCGACGACACTGTGACCGCGACCAATTATGTTGAGATCTACGGCCTTGGGTCACAGGCGACATTGGGCAGTTTTCAAGTCGACGTGCCGCCCAAGGCATCGATCGAAGTGCGTCCGGAACAGATGATCCAAACCTTCGCGCCGGTCGATTACGATCAGCCGCTGGTGCTGTATGTCGAGAACGGCCGTGCAAAGCAGCTGTACCAGCACGTCATCTACGATGCCGAGCAGGGGTCGTTTGCCAACGCCAGCGCCTGCACCACCGCGCCGCACGTTGACTACGTGCCCGACGGACAAAGCGCGATCAACGTTCTGGCCGGCGTCGGCCGCTACGCCTCGTTCGTCACCGTGCACAACTTCACGGACGTACCGGCCGTGTTCGAGGCGCGGGTTTACGATGCGGCCGACGGCCGGATGAAAGGCAGCGTCGAGATCGAACTCGGCGCCCGCGAAAGCTTTTCGCAAAGCGGGCTGTGGTACCAGCAAGCGACGGGCGGAATCGTGATCGGCATCGGCAAGGCGTCGCAGCAGGATCAAATCAATATCGAGTATGCTCCGGCCGGTCCCGACAGTGCCGCGCGCCTTGTTGTCGCCCACGAGATTTACGATCTCTATCGGGGCTCCAGCACCAATGTGTCGAACCCGTGTCCGATTCATGGCGGCATCATTGACCTCGACGACCCGGTGGACGCCGAAAGCAAGATCTAACGACGAATTGGCACAAGCACGCGCTCGTTTGCATGTGTACTAAGGCTTTACCGACCGCAATGGGCACGCGAGGCCCGGAGGCGCGATACTCACCGCCGGCTCCGCGTGCCTCAATTCCTTATGGCGAAAATCATTTCGCTTAAATTGGTTGGGTCCGCTTGCGCGGAGCACCCGGCGAGGCTACCGTTGCAAACAATCTCAATTTCAGCAAAGAGGTTTGCCATGTTTGCCCGGTGCAGCCGACTCAGCCTTTCTCTTGCCTTCGCCGTCGCAATTGCGGCTCCGGTTACCGTCGCGCAAGCTGAGGGCGCGCCGTCTCCCGCCGGCGCCCAAGCTTACATCATTTCACCCGCGGACGGGGCAACGGTCAGCAGCCCGTTCACGGTTCAATTCGGATTGAAAGGCATGGGCATCGCGCCAGCGGGTATCGATTTCCCCGACACCGGCCATCATCACATCCTGATCGACCATGATGAAGTAAACGCCGGTTCGGACATCATGAAAACCTATATGCCGACCGATGACCCCACGGTCCTGCATTTCGGCAAAGGCCAGACCGAAACCAAGCTCACGCTGGCGCCGGGGTCTCATACATTGCAACTGGTTCTGGGCGACCTGGACCACCACCCGCATAATCCGCCGGTCTATTCGCCGCGCATCACGGTGACGGTGAAATAGTAAGACTTCGCCGCCCATCCACTGCGGATGCGCCATTTCAAATCAAAGCACTCGCAGTGTTGCTCTGAACAAAGGTGTACCGACCCTATCGGGTCGGCTATTTCAATATATTGACGTGTGTGGCAGGCGCGTTACCCGATCCATTTTTCGAATTGCTTGTTGACTGCTTTGATCACGTCTTTCCACTGCCCAGGTTTTGACTGTCGAAACAGCCGCACAGATGGGTACCAGGGACTGTCGTCGCGATTCACGAACCAGTACCAAAGCAAAGAAGGTCCGCGCGGGACCATTAGGTAGGTCGGTACACCTAACGCACCCGCCAAATGCGCGGTCACACTGCTGTTCGTGATAATTAGATCGCATGCTGCAACAAGGGCCGACAATCCATCGAGATCATTATAGCAATCAAGGTCGTCGATCCTTTGGATTGCAGCACTGATTTCTCGGGAGACATTTTCAATTTCATCCCGCACATCGCCATATTGAAGCGAGACGAATTTCACGCCACGATTTTTCAAGATTGGCGCTAGACCTATAAGATCGAGCGATTTGCTTTTCCCAAAATTCTTGCTGTCGCTGTGCCATGATAAACCGACGATCGGGCAGTTAGATTTGGCCGCGCTCAAATCGCCGCGAATTTTTTGGCGAAAACCCTGTACACGGGGCCACTCCGGGCAAAGAAATCCACTGTGTTTCGGGAACGCCGCAAAGTCCTGCCTAAAATATGTTCCAAGGTCGAGCGCCGCGATTTGGAAATCAAACGACGGCTCGGATAGCTCCGGCGCAGGTGGATTGCTTCTTCCAACAAACGAGACATTCGGAAAACTTCGACGGAACAATTTGGTTAAACGCGGGTCGCATTCGATCGTGACTTTGGACCATTTGTCCGCCAGCTCCGCATACATGCTGGCACAGAGAATCTCCTCGCCGACGCCCTGTTCGTTCCACACCAAAATAGATTTAGTTGCCGATGGTTCTCCGCGCCATTCGGGTGCGGCAAAGGGGCGGCGGTCCTCCTTGAAAGGGCTCCGGGCCCACCGTGCGGCGTGGTTTTGCCACCCTTCAACCAAATCGCCTGAACGCAGTTGTGAAACCGATCGGCAGTGTTTGGTTCTAGGAAGTCCTGGTGCCAGGTCGTCGGCGATATCGAAGAACTTTTTCGCCGCTTCAGCGTCTTGTTCGTCGTCCGCAAGAATTGCTAACCCGACATATGAATCGGGTGTTTTTGGTGAAAGTAAGCGCGCTGTTTCGAAACACGCTTTCGCGTCGATGGGTTTTTCTTGCAATCGATGACTCAGCCCTAAATTCACGTGTGCCATTACACATTTTGGATTGCTTCGCAGCGCATCTCGAAAATAAGCATCGGCCTGTTCAAATTCTTTGTTGCTTAAATAGAGGCTTCCGATTTCTTCCAGCGCTTCCGCGGAGTTTGGCTCGATAGCCAAAACCTTTTTCAAGAAATAATGGGCCCGCTGAATGTCGCCTGCGAGTCTCATGGTTTTTGCCGCGTTCAACATCACCTCTACCGAATTGGGGTGGTTCGAGGTGCATCGCTCTACCAACTCTTTCGCCCTGACGTGATCGCCTGTCGATGCAAACGACGCGGCCAAATTGTTCAATGCAATTGCGTTTTTAGGATCTATGGCAAGCACGCGTTGAAAAGTTAGTTTCGCTTCATCATGGCGCTGGTTCAAATGCGCAAGCGAACCTTTTTGATTGAGCGCGGGTACATATTTTGGATTCACCTTTAGTGCCGCCGAAACAATTTCTTCGGCACGTTCAAGCCGCTTAAGGTGAATGAGCGCAATCGAAAACGAATGCGATACCTCCAAATTGAGAGGTTCAAGTTTGTGAGCCTTTTCTAAATGTTCCGCTGCTTTCTGGTGCGCCCCCTGTTTCGTAGAGATGCGCCCGAGCATATGAAGCGCTGGTGCAAAATCCGGATTCGTTTGCAGCACTGACGAACAGCGGCGTTCCGCCGTAATCAAATCGCCTGATTGAAAAATCTTGGAAATTTCGTCCCAATTTGCGCGATCAGACGGCATCAATAAATCTTACTGCTGAATATGGCCTCTTAAGGCCTGCTTGCGAACAATCCTGTCAATGGCATCGTTGCGCCCAGTTTCGAACGCAAGCGAAAGCAGCAATCGTTCAGCTTCTGGGTGATTAACGCGGGCAATGACCCAGTCAGACAACAAGATTTTTGCGAAACTACGAGCGAGGATTCCGCCTCGATTGGACTGCGAGCGATCCTGTGGATTCGCGCCGGAATTCCGAAGCTCACGCAAGTCAGGTCCGGGCCCCAAGTGTTCGCTTTTAGAGAAAGACTCTTGCGGCTGTTGGGTCGCATCTTCATTCGAGGTTGGGCTGGTTGCCAGGCGCTTTTTGCGCTTTTGTGCCCGCCGCTCATGCCGATTCATGGTCTGCAATCCGGTCAATACCTTTCAGATCGTTAATCTACAGCCGATACAATATGGGTCAACGTGCTGCTGTGAATTGATGAATTGTAGGTTCAGCAATCCGGCCCTTCCGCTTGGCACTTTCGTGAGGCTATTCGTCGCGTATCCAAATGCCCAATTTTCTTGCCGAAAGCGCGGTAGCGTCGGTTTGGATCAAAGTGACTAGAACGTAGTCGAGTTGAGGTCGCGAAGCTCCACTTATTGTCGAGCTACGCGCCAAGCGTTTCTCACGCCTGACGAATTGTCACTCGGACAAATAACGGCAAGGCATATTGCGAGAGGGGTGCGTTATCGTTGGTTGAACGCGAATAGTTAAGACATTCATGATTGAGCATGGGGCCTCTATGCCGAACGATAGAGGAAACCTCAGTTCTCGCTTAGGAGTCGCCATCCTCGGCGCATGATTTCGCGCGTTCGTGAATGCAAAGAATGCCGACATATTGAGCGAGTCGAATTCGATGTAAAAACGAGTATGCGCCCTTGAATCTGCTCAGGATTTTGGCATCGTATCCTGTTTTTACTCGCCTTGCTTGGGCGGGCAAATCTGTATAGGGTCGCAGGTCCGCAACGCTTTGGCGGGCAAGCGAATTAATGGTGGGGGCACGTACCGGCGGACCGAGCCGTTACGCGCAGGGGCTGATATATGAGCGTCCTTTATAAAGCGCTTCAAAAAGCTCAAAAAGAGAATCAAGAACGCAATCCCGAAGCCTCGGGCGGATTTGATGCCGAGCGCCTCGCGGGCTCCGGCGCAATTCGCGCTGCGGCCGGCCGCAAACTCGACGCCAAGACGATAGGTGGGATCGCCGCAATCGTTTTGGCTCTCGTCATTGTCGGCGGCTTCTTTTTCATGTCGTCGACCCCGGCGCCGACGCCGGTGGCGCGCGCGCCTGTCCCGGCCCCCGCCCCGGCATTGCCGTCGCCGGCCATGCAGCCGCCGCCTGCGGCTCCCGCCGCTGTTGCGACAACGCCCTCCGAAGCGCCGGCGGCAACACCCGCGATGCCTGAGACAGTTGTCGCAACGCCGGAACCGGTTGGATCAGTGCCCGCTGCTCAGGTGCCTCAGATGGCTGAAGCGGCAATGTCCGCGACGGCAGAGACCGCCGCGCCGGAACCGGCGCGCGACGAAACCGCTCCGATTCCTTTGACTCCTGCGCCCGCGCCTGCACCGGTGCGTCAGGCGGCGGCAACGCCACGGGCACCGGAACCAATGCCCGAAATCGGTCCCAACTCACCTGCGCGCGCCTTGCAGCCGCCGATCTCCATTAAACGCGCGGAGTACGATTTTTCCGGTGTCGGCAATGCTGTTCAAGTTCGCCAAGTTTCGCAGCAAGCGCAAGACAACGTCGGCGCAGGCTACAATGCGTTGATCCGCGGTGACTACGACATGGCGCTCGGCTTCTATGATCGTGCCGTCAAACAGGAACCGCGTAGCATCATGGCCAATCTCGGCCGCGGCGCGGCGCTTCATAAAATGCGCCGCATCGATGAGGCGCGCGCCGCTTACGAAGCGGTTTTGAAGCTCGATCCGAAAAACCGCGAGGCGCTCACCAACCTGACGGCGATCATGGCCGACCGTGCGCCGAACGAGGCGTTGATCCGATTGCAGGAACTGGAACGGGACTACCCGCAATTCAGTCCGATCAAAGCGCAAATCGGCCTGAGCTATGCCAAATTGGGGCAGTTCGATCCTGCGCTTTCGTATTTACGCATGGCGGTCAATCTGACGCCGGACGCCGTCATGTACCGCTATAATCTGGCTTTGGTGCTGGACCGCATGGGGCTACGCGAGCAAGCGGTCGCTGCGTACAACCAACTGCTTGATTCCGCCGCCGGCGGCCGCGTACCGCCGGGCGTGGACATCGCCCAGATCGAAAATCGTTTGCGGTACCTTCGCGTCAATTGATCCCGGGAAACGTCGGCCATGCCGTACCTTGCCCATTTCGGGCTCAAGGAACATCCGTTCACGCTGACGCCCAATACCAACCAATATTTTCCGCTTCCGAGCCACGTCGAGATCATCCAATCGATCCAGTTTGGAATCGCGCGCAATACCGGAATTCTGAAAGTTGTCGGTGACGTCGGCACCGGTAAAACCATGTTGTGCCGGCTGCTGCTGCGCAAGTTGGTCAACGATAACGACGCCGTCGCCTACCTCAATGCACCTCAGGTCGACCCGGAAGGATTGATCGGACTTGTCTGCACCGAGTTTGGCATGGAACCGGGCAGCCGCGCGGAGATGCTGCAATCTCTCAACGCGTTTCTGCTCGAACAACATGCGCTCGGACGCAACGCCGTCTTGATCGTCGACGAGGCGCAAGCGTTGGGCGCGGCCGGGCTGGAAGCGGTCCGGCTGTTGTCCAATCTCGAGACCGAACGCAGCAAGTTGTTGCAGATCGTGTTGTTCGGGCAGTCGGAACTTGACGATCTCCTGGCGCAGCCGAACCTGCGCCAGATCAATCAACGTATTGGGTTTTCCTTCAACACAGGGCCGCTCACGCTCGTTGAAGCGGTGGAATATATCGACCACCGTGTCGCGTGCAGCCGCGTTCAAGGGGTCGATTTTCCGATCTTCACACCGCGTGCCATGGAGCTGCTCGCGCAAGCCGCCGCCCGCGTGCCGCGCGTGATCAATATCCTTTCCGACAAGGCGTTGCTGGTTGCCTATGGCGACGGCGCGATCCAAGTCGCGGAAAATCACGCTGAAAGCGCGATCGACGATTCCCCGCAATTGGCGAAGCCGGTCAAATTACAGCGTGGCTGGGTGCGGCGTGCGCTGTGGGGGATCATCATCGCCGAAGTCGTCGCCGTGCTGGCGCTTGTCATGTTCAACGACAATCTTCAAGCCTGGACCAAGGAATTGTGGAACCGAGCAAGCTCAGCCATTACGGGTTCGTCCACCGCCGGGCAACCGGCGGAGCAAGCTCCGCCTGCGCCGTGACGCGCTCATGATACCGGCAGTTGCAACGGGTATTTTCGATCCAACGCTGTTTTCCGTTTTGATCGCGGTGCTTGGCCTCGTCGTGGGCAGTTTTATCACCGCGCTCAGTTATCGGTTGCCGCGCGGAGAAAGTATCGCCGCAGGTCGATCCAAATGTCCCTCATGCGGAAAAGTATTGGGCGTGTTCGATCTGATTCCGGTTCTGTCATGGCTTGCGACGCGTGGGCGTTGCCGTGGATGCGGGGCCTTGGTGTCGTGGCGCTATCCGGCCATCGAGTTGGTCACCATGGCGATGTTCCTTTCGGCTGCAATCTTAGCGCCGACGTTGGCCGATCTCGGACTGTTGTTGGTCGTTGCGGGAACGTTGGTTACTTTGGGCGTCATTGACCTTGAACATCATCGGCTCCCAAACGCGCTGGTCGCGACGCTGGCGATCATCATGTCGATCTGGCGATGGCGTGCCGGCGGCGCGGACGGTTTTGCGTTGGGAGTGGGAACCGCGGTTGGCGTAGGCGTGCTGGCTTTTGCGATCAGCGCCCTGACGCGCCGGTCGCTGCTTGGCCCCGGCGATGCAAAACTGTTGGCCGCTGCCGCGGTCGGATTGCCGTGGTGGCAGTTCGTCGTGTTTACCGGGATAACCGGGATATTCGCGACCGTTTTCGTCCTACTGTGGCAGGCGCGCGGGCGCGGTCCCGAATCCCCGTTCGGCCCGACATATGCGGCCGGATTGTGGATTTGCCTGCTTTACCCCGAATTTTACAAAAGTTTCGCTGCCTAACTGCCGCAGCGCCACGATTTATCGCACCCATTTCGGTGGTGGCGGGCGGTCGAAAAAGTCTGCTAAAATCATGTAACTGGTTGCGATTTGCCTGCGGCTTGGCTACCCATGGTGCCAGCGATCAGGCGAGTTTACGACGAGGGGCTGACGCATGCGCGATCTGAGGCATGCGGCTGGTTTCGCGGTCGGGTAGGGGGACGCTGCAATGACATTCATGCGGTTCATTTCTGGACGTGCAAACACCGGCAAACGTGGAGCGCTAAAAGCACGCCCGGTTGTCAACGCGGTGATGCTCACGTTGTTCGGGCTCGGGCTGGCGGCCTGCACACGCTCCGAATTGATGAACGACTACGACCCTGCCTCCGGCGCCAGCAAGAAAGACTATGAAGGGCTGATCGGACGCCGCGGCCAAGATGCCGCCGATGCCGAAGCGGCCAAAGGCGGCGAACCGCCGATCCCCGATTTCCAATCCGTGTTGGCGGCTCCGGCCGCGCCGGAACTGGCCGACACCCGCCGCGTCTCGATTGCCGTGACGGAATCGACGCCGGTGCGCGATATCCTGATCGAGCTCGCGCGCAAAGCCGAAGTCGATCTTGAAATGGATCCGCGCATCTCGGGCGGCGTGATCATGACGGCCACCGATCGGCCGTTCATTGAGGTCATCGA
>JAGREB010000232.1 GCA_020446775.1 Paracoccaceae bacterium | reverse complement strand
GGATTCAAACAAACAGCCCCCGGAAACGCCGCCGAGCCCTCGGCTCGGCCCGCGGCCCCTACCGCTCCATCTGGCGATGGAGGGGTGGCTCTTGCAGATGTCCTTCGCCGGATTGACGCCTTGGAGCGCCGGGTCGCCGCTCTCGAAGCCGCTCCACCGCCTGCTCGCCGAACTCGGCGCGCCCAAACCAAACCCGGTTGATCCGGCGAAAGACCGGGACGTTTCCGATTGGACGGCGTTGATCGCGCCGGCTCCGTTCATGGACGCGCTGACGCGCGAAGCAACCCGGCAGTTCGAGGATTTCGGCCGCGGCGTCATCGCTTATCAATGTCATTCCTATCACCGCATGCGCGAGATGCCTCCCGCGGTATGGTCGATGGGGGCGGCCGCCTTGCGTGACTACGGCGGACCCCAAGGCGCACCGCCGGTCGTCTTCGTGCCCTCGCTCGTCAATCGCGCCTACATCCTCGATCTCGCCGCCGACCGCAGCTTGATGTCGGCGAGTGCGCAACGGATTCATTCCTATCTGCTCGACTGGGGCGACCCCGGTGCGGACGAACGCGAGTTCGATCTCGACGCTTACATTAATCGTGTCCTTGTTCCGGCATTGGAACACGTCAAGCGGGCGACCGGGCAAACGCCGATGGTCGCCGGGTATTGCATGGGCGGGACGCTCGCCGTCGCCCCCGCCGTGCTGCGCCCCGATCTTGTCGCGAAGCTCGTATTGCTGGCTGCGCCGTGGGACTTCCATGCCGACAACGAAGCGTCGCGCGCCATGATGCAACTCTGCCGGCCGATGCTTGAAATAATGATCGCCAGCATGGGGTGCGCGCCGGTCGATCTTTTACAGATGTTGTTCGCTTCGCTCGACCCGACGTTGGTCGGGCGCAAATTCCGCGGGTTCGCGGCGATGGATCCCAACACGGACAAAGCCAAGCGGTTCGTCGAACTCGAAGATTGGCTCAACGACGGCGTGCCGCTGGCAGGTCCGGTCGCGCGCGAGGTTCTTTTCGACTGGTACGGCGCCAATACGCCCCTCGGCGATTTATGGACGGTCGGCGGACGCGCAATCAAACCTGCCGAGATCGCTTGTCCCACACTTGCTTTGATCCCGTCGCAAGACCGCATCGTGCCGCCGGCGTCGGCGGTGGTTCTGGCCGAGAAGATCGCTCACGCCGAAACCCGCCACGTTCCGCTCGGCCATATCGGCATGATCGCGGGTGGCAGTGCGGCCCGCAGCGTCTATCCCGTTGTGATCGATTGGCTGAGCGCTTCCGCATAGAAGCCATCCAAAACCTTCATATTGCAGCGCAATATGTTTCTTGCCGCGATGCCACACGCGGCCTAAAACAGAGCCCGCTCAGCCATCCACAGACCAAAAGGACGCATCGAATGTCCGATATCGTCATCGTTTCAGCGACCCGTACCGCGATCGGGTCTTTCGGCGGCGCACTGTCAACGCTGTCAGCCGCGCATCTCGGCCAAGTGGTCATCGGTGAAGCCCTCAAACGCGCCAAGGTCGAGGCGGCGGACGTGTCCGACGTCGTGATGGGTCAAGTGCTGACGGCGGGCACCGGTCAGAACCCGGCGCGCCAAGCCGCGATCAACGCAGGCGTCCCCAAGGAAGTGCCGGCCATGACGATCAATCAGGTTTGCGGATCGGGCTTGAAGGCGGTGGCCTTGGGCGCAACCGCGATTGCGGCCGGTGAATCGGCCATCGTGGTTGCGGGCGGTCAGGAAAGCATGAGCCTTTCGCCGCACTGCATGCACATGAGAAACGGCGTGAAGATGGGCGATGCCCAATTGATCGACACCATGATCCGCGATGGGCTGTGGGATGCCTTCAACGGTTACCACATGGGCACCACGGCCGAGAACATCGCCGAGAAGTGGCAGCTGACCCGGAATTCGCAAGACGAGTTCGCCGCCGCTTCCCAACAAAAAGCGGAAGCGGCCATCAAGGCCGGCAAGTTCAAGGACGAAATCGTGCCGGTCATGGTCACGGTGAAGAAAGAGCAGAAAAGCATCGACACCGATGAATATCCGCGCGCGGGCACGACCACCGATGCGCTGGCCAAGCTGAGACCGGCCTTTTCGAAGGACGGCACGGTCACCGCCGGAAACGCATCGGGGATCAATGACGGCGCCGCGGCCGTTGTGCTGATGAGCGAAAAGGAAGCCGCCAAGCGCGGGCTGAAACCCCTGGCGCGTGTCGCATCCTGGGCGCAAGCCGGTGTCGATCCGGCGATCATGGGCACCGGCCCAATCCCGGCGTCCCGGAAAGCATTGGAAAAGGCGGGATGGTCGGTCGCCGATCTCGATTTGATCGAAGCGAACGAAGCCTTCGCCGCGCAATCCCTGGCCGTTTGCCGGGACCTCGGCTTCGATCCCGCCAAGGTCAACGTCAACGGTGGCGCCATCGCCTTGGGCCACCCGATCGGCGCGTCGGGCTGTCGTGTATTGGTGACCTTGTTGCACGAGTTGCAAAAGCGCGACGCCAAGAAAGGCCTTGCCACGCTATGTATCGGCGGCGGAATGGGCATCGCCATGTGCGTGGAGC
>JAGREB010000231.1 GCA_020446775.1 Paracoccaceae bacterium | reverse complement strand
TCAGGCGCGTATGCGTTTCCAGCGAAGGAATGAGGGCATTCAATGTCTCCCGGTCATTGGCGGAATCGACTTGGAGGCTGGGATCGTGGCTTTTCAGTTCCGCCGCGAGAAACGAGGCTTCCGTTTCGCCCGCCAAGAGAATGATTCGTCCCATCTTCGACCTAAGATCGTTTGCGCCGCGCGGGTGTGTCGCGCGCACTTGAATCGCAAGCCCATGATCCTAAACTAAGCACAAGTTTCGCATAGACCAAAGCTAGCCATTCCCGGCCCTAACAATTCCGAGCCCCAACGATTCCGAGCAAATGCCGAAGATCGAAATCTATACCTCGCCGTTTTGCGGATATTGTTTCCGCGCGAAGCAACTTTTGCAGCGAAAAGGCGCCGAGTTCATCGAGATCGACGTTATGGCGGACGCCGACAAACGCGGTGAAATGACGAAACGATCAAACGGCGGTCGAACCGTGCCGCAAATATTCATCGACGGACGGCATATCGGCGGATGCGACGACCTTCACGCGCTCGACGCCGAAGGGAATCTCGATCCGCTTCTCGCTACGCCCTGAACGATGAACACCATATCGCCGTTCAAAGCCGCGTGCTTGCAGGTCAATGCCGGCAACGACATGGCGGCCAACATTGCCGCGGCATCGGCTCTTGCGCGCCAAGCTGTTTCGGCTGGCGCGGCTCTTGTACTTATGCCCGAAAATGTTTCGATGATGGAATGGGGGCGGCGCGCGATCACGGAAAAGGCGATGCCCGAGGAAACGCATTCTGCGTTAAAGGCGTTCCGCGACCTAGGGCGCGAACTCAAGATTTGGCTCCACTGCGGCAGCCTTGCGGTCCTTCAAGAGTCGGGCAAGGTGGCCAACCGGACGTACGTTGTTTCACCTTCCGGCGATGTCGTCGCCAAGTACGACAAGATTCATATGTTCGACGTCGATCTCGGCAACGGCGAACGATATGCCGAGAGTTCGACATTCGCAGCCGGCCATGAAACCCGTGTTGTCGATCTGCCATGGGGGAAGCTGGGTTTGACGATCTGCTACGATCTGCGTTTCCCGCATTTGTACCGGCAACTTGCCCAAGCTGGCGCCGACTTCATTACGGTGCCGTCGGCGTTTACCCAGGTCACGGGCGAGGCCCACTGGCACGTGCTGTTGCGAGCGCGCGCCATCGAGACGGGATGCTTCGTGTTTGCTCCGGCGCAGACGGGGACTCACGCGGGCGGACGCAAGACCTACGGCCACGCCCTTATCGTCGATCCGTGGGGCAAGGTCCTGGCCGACGCCGGCAAGGAACCGGGATACATCATGGCTGAGATCGATCCGGCATCGGTCGCCGCGGCGCGTGCCAAGGTTCCCGCGATCCATCTGAACGCCACATTTAGCTAGCCATCCGTCGCAACCGGCCGGTGGGCCGCAGTGTCAACCAAGCATGGGTTCGATTGTCACATTCTTGAACTCCAACGGCTTTGCTTCTATGTGATGCCTGAATCGTCTATGGTCATTACATGATTTTGTTCGATCTCATCTGCGACCGCGAACACCAGTTTGAATCCTGGTTCAAGAATTCCAACGCCGTCGGCAAGTTGACGAAGGCGGGCCAGATCGCATGTCCGGTTTGCGGGAGCACCAAAGTCAGCAAAGCCCTGCAAGCGCCGAACATCCCGCGCAAGGGTGCTTTGCGGTCCGGGCCTCCGGCGACGGCCAAGGGGAATGCCGAACTGACCAAGGCAATGGAAAAGATGACATCGGCGATGAACGAGCTTCGCCAAACCATCGAGAAGAATTTCGAGAACGTCGGCGATAAGTTCCCGGAAGAGGCGCGCAAGATTCACTATCGTGAAGCGCCCGAGCGCGGCATCTACGGCGACGCGACCGCCGAACAGGCCAAGGAACTCATCGACGAAGGGATCGAGGTTTATGCGCTGCCGGTGCCTAAACGCAAAACGTCCTAGCTTGCCGGCCCGGCATTCCCGTCCTGGTTTTCGCGGCCTATGCCGCTTTGGTCGCAACCATCAGATAATTGACGTCGACATTGCGGCTGATGGTCCAATCGTCGCGCATGATGTCGTAACTCATTCCCGCTACGTCGCTGACGACCAAACCCCCGGCACGTAGACTTCCGGCCAGTTCGCTCGGCCTCACGAATTTGCGCCAATCGTGCGTCCCGGGCGGCAGCCATCGCAAGATGTACTCAGCGCCGATCTTGGCCATGGCCAAGGCCTTAAGTGTGCGATTGATGGTCGCGGCGAACAGCAAGCCGCCGGGGGCAACCAGCGTTGCGGCGGCGGCAAGGAATTGATCGAGATCGGCAACGTGCTCAACCACTTCAAGCGCGAGGACGACATCGTAAGTGCGCCCGCGTTGCGCCAGCGCCTCGGGCGGTTCGCACCTATAATCGATCGTCAGATTCATCTTCGATGCGTGCAGGGACGCGACACCGATGTTCTTTTCACCCGCATCGATTCCTGTCACGCCAAAACCCAACCGCGCCATCGGCTCGGCGATCAAACCGCCGCCGCATCCGATATCGAGCAGGCTCAGCCCTGTGAACGGTTCGCGCTGGTCGGTTTTCCGGCCGAAGTGCGCGGCGGTCCGGTCCCGAACGAACCGAATTCGCTCAGGATTGAATTTGTGCAGCGGTTTGAATTTGCCGGCCGGGTCCCACCATTCATCCGCCATCGCGGCGAATTTGGCGATCTCGTCGACGGCGACCGTTCCGGCCTGCGAACTGGCTGACATTGCGGGTGTTTCCTCTTGTGCGCCGACTATACGGCGGCTTTCTGCACGGGTCACGAAATCCCGTCTAACCCGTTCGAAATGCCGCCGAATCGCCGAAAAAGCTTCCCTTGTTTGAGGCTATGGCATTCGCTATCTATACGCGCCCCGCTGGGTCCGGTTCTCCGTCGAATCGCTTTGCATCGCTGGCCGCGCGCTGTCGCGCCGTCACGGTTTTCGCCACGCGACGGAACCTCCCCACTCGGTGTTTCGTGCAGTGTTTGGAATTTGCGAAGGTCTGCCGCGGTTATGGCGCGCATTGTGATGAAATTCGGCGGCACGTCGGTCGGGGACGTGAACCGCATCAAGAACGTGGCACGCCGCGTCAAGGCGGAGTGCGACCGCGGCAATCAGGTTGCGGTTGCCGTGTCGGCAATGTCGGGCGTAACCAATCAATTGGTCAATTACTGCTCCGAAATGTCGCCGCTGCACGATGCGCGCGAATACGACACCATCGTCTCGACCGGCGAACAGGTGACGACCGGGTTGTTGGCGATCGCGCTGCAAGACCTCGGCGTGACCGCGCGGTCGTGGCAAGGATGGCAAATTCCCGTGATTACCGACGATGCGCACGGCAAGGCGCGCATTGCCGAAATCAAGGGCGAGGAACTCATCCGCCGCATGGAAAAGGGTGAGGTGCCGGTGGTCGCGGGATTCCAAGGTCTAGGTCCCGACAACCGCGTTACAACCCTTGGCCGCGGCGGCTCGGACACGACGGCCGTGGCGCTCGCTGCCGCACTCAACGCGGACCGCTGCGACATTTATACCGACGTCGACGGTGTTTATACGACCGATCCGCGTATCGTGCCGACGGCCAAGAAACTCGATAAGATCACCTATGAAGAGATGCTCGAGATGGCATCGCTGGGTGCGAAGGTATTGCAAACGCGCTCGGTGGAAATGGCGATGAAGCACGGCGTGCGCGTGCAAGTGCTGTCAAGTTTCAGCGACGCGCCGGGGACCCTGGTTTGTGACGAGGACGAGATCATGGAAAATGCACTGGTCAGCGGAATTGCATACAGCCGTGACGAGGCCAAGGTGACCCTGGTTGGCGTCGCCGATCAGCCTGGCATCGCAGCAAGCATTTTTGGACCGCTCGCCGACGCCAACATCAATGTCGATATGATCGTGCAGAACGTATCGCAGGACGGTTCCACCGACATGACGTTCACGGTGGGTAAGGCCGACCTCGAGCGCGCACTCAAGGTGGTCAAGGATCAACTCAAGGTCCCGTACAAAGCCATCAAATCCGACAAAAATGTCGTCAAGCTTTCGGTGATCGGTGTCGGCATGCGAAGCCACGCCGGCGTCGCCAAGACGATGTTCAAGGCGCTCGCCGAAAAGGGCATCAATATCCAGGTGATTTCGACCTCGGAAATCAAGGTCAGCGTGCTGATCGGTGAGGACTATACCGAACTTGCGCTGCGCGCCTTGCATACGGCCTACGATCTCGACGCCGCCTGACGGGGGTTTCAATGTCGTCCACCGCCGTAGCATCGAACGTCAAGGATGCGGCCGGCGTGCCGGAAATTTCCGCGCGCCTGGCGGACTTGTGGCGGCGTGGCGCGGACTTTCTCGGCTGCCCGGTCGCGATCCTCGGCGGGGCGATGACCTGGGTGTCCGAACGTAATCTGGTGGCGGCGATTTCGAACGCGGGCGGGTTCGGCGTGATTGCGTGCGGCTCGATGACGCCGGACTTGCTCGACGCGGAAATCAAAGCCACCCAAGCCCTGACCAAGCGTCCGTTCGGGGTCAACCTGATCACCATGCATCCCAAATTGTTGGACTTGGTGGATGTCTGCCAAGCCAACAAGGTTTCCCACGTCGTCTTGGCCGGCGGCATACCGCCGGGTGAGGCGATCAAGAGAGTTAAAGGCTACGGCGCCAAGTTGATCTGTTTCGCGCCGGCGGCGGTGCTGGCAAAGCGTTTCGTCAAGCAAGGCGCCGACGCCATCGTGATCGAGGGACATGAAGCCGGCGGCCATGTCGGCCCGGTATCCACGGCGGTCCTAGCGCAGGAAATCTTGCCCGAAGTGCGCGACGTTCCGGTGTTCGTTGCGGGTGGGATCGGCCGCGGCGAAGCCATCGTCTCGTTTCTGGAGATGGGCGCGGCCGGTGTTCAAATGGGAACGCTATTTGTGTGTTCCAGCGAGAGCATTGCGCACCCCAATTTCAAGCGTGCCTTCATTCGCGCCAATGCGCGCGACGCGATCACAACCGTTCAACTCGACAAGCGGTTTCCGGTCATTCCCGTGCGCGCCCTCGCGAACGAAGGTACCGACGAATTTCTCGCCAAACAGCGCGAAGTGATCGAACGTTTCAATAAAGGCGAACTCAAACAAGACGCCGCCCAGCTTGAGATCGAACACTTTTGGGCCGGCGCATTGCGCCGCGCCGTGATCGACGGCGACGTCGAACGTGGCTCGCTGATGGCCGGTCAAAGCGTCGGCATGGTCAAGGCCGAACAACCGGTTGCTACGATCATCGCCGAACTCGTCGCGCAAGCGGAAGCGGCGCTCGCCAGCCGGCGGAGCGCATGACCGAATTCAATGCCGCGGCCTTGCGCCAGATGCTGTCGCGCTTGCGCGACATCATGGCCGGGATCGGTTCGGTTCAGGAACGTCTCGATAAAGTCGTTGCGCTGATTGCGCAAAGCATCCGAAGCGACGTGTGCTCGTGCTACGTCATGCGCGCGGGCGAAGTGCTTGAGTTGTTCGCGACCTTCGGTTTGGCCCAGCGCGCCGTTCACTTGACGCGACTGCGAGTTGGCGAAGGTTTGGTCGGTGAAATCGCCGCGCACGCGCGATCGATCGCGCTGGCCGACGCCTGGTCGCATCCGGCATTCGTGTACCGTCCCGAAACGGGCGAAGATTTCTTCCGGTCGCTGATGGGCGTGCCGATGTTGCAGGCGGGCCGCGTCATCGGCGTGCTGGTCGTACAGACGCGCGAGGAGCGCCCGTTCAACGAATGGGAAGTCGAGACGCTGGAAACCGTCGCCATGGTCATCGCGGAACTGATGGCCGCGACCCAGGTCGTCAAACGCGACGAATTGTTTCCCGCGGAAGGCAACGCGCTGCTCCCGGTGCGTCTCTCCGGACTCGCCCTCAATCAGGGAATTGGCCTCGGGACCGCGGTCATGCACCGCCCCGACGTCCGCATACGGCGTCTGGTTAGTGACGATCCAGCGGCGGAACGCGCGCGATTGAAAGGCGCGCTCGACAATCTGCGCGCCGAGATCGACCGCATGATCGATACGGCGGGCGACGATGAATCGGGATTTGCCGATATCCTGCAAGTGTATCGCATGTTTGCCGACGACCGTGGCTGGATCAATCGCATCGGCGAAGCTGTCGACAGCGGTCTTACGGCGGAAGCGGCCGTTCAAAAGGTCAAGGACGACACGCGGGTACGCATGGCTCAGGTTCCGGATCCGGTGCTGCGCGAACGGCTGCAGGATTTGGACGACTTGGCGAACCGACTTCTTGGCGTTCTCGACGGATCGCAAACGCGCGAAGCGTTGCCGAACAATGCGGTCCTGGTGTGCCGAAGCATCGGACCGACCGAGTTGCTCGACTACGATCGGACCAAGATCAAAGGTTTGATTATGGAGGAGGGGTCGCCGACCATGCACGCGGTCGTGGTCGCACGCGCGCTCGATATTCCGGTGTTGGCCCAGGTTCATGGGGCGTTATCGCGCATCGACTCTTTCGATCCGGTGGTTCTCGACGCGGTGGCCGGTCATGTGATTTTGCGCCCGACCGAAGACATTCAGGACGTCTATGCCTCCGCTGCCGCCGCGCGGCTCAAGCAAAAGGAATTCTACGCGGCAAGCCGGGATTTGCCCGCGCAAACCCGTGATGGGACCAAGATCAAGCTGTTTATCAACGCCGGATTTCTGATCGACATGCAGGCCCTGAACGACGTCGGCGCGGACGGGGTCGGCTTGTTCCGGACCGAAATGCCGTTTCTGGCGTTACCGGCGTTGCCGGAAGTCAATGCGCAGGTGGATCTGTATCGCCAAGTCATCGCGGCAGCTAAATCGAAGCCCGTCGTGTTCCGGACGCTCGATGTCGGCGGCGACAAACTGACCTCGTATTGGGGCGGCGTCACCGAAGACAATCCGGCAATGGGGTGGCGATCGGTACGTCTTACGCTCGACCGGCCGTCATTGATGCGCCATCAATTGCGGGCCATGGTCGCGGCGTCCGCCGGTATTCCCCTGCACGTCATGTTTCCGATGATCGCGTCGGTCGCCGAGTTCGATGCAGCGCGCCAAATACTCGACATGGAAGTGGAAAGATTTTCGAAGAAGGGCGGCCACGGGCCGTCGGAGATCAAAGTCGGAACCATGATCGAGGTGCCGTCGCTGTTGTGGCAACTCGACGATCTTTTCAAGCGCGTCGATTTTGTCTCGGTCGGGTCAAACGACTTGCAGCAATTTCTCTTCGCGGTCGACCGCGGCAATACCCGCGTCTCGTCCCGTTACGACGTGTTGTCGCCGCCGATGCTTCGGACCTTGGCCAAGATCGCCGAGCGTGCGACAGGCGCGGGGATCGACCTTTCGCTGTGCGGCGAAATGGCGGGTCACCCGGTCGACGCGTTGGCGCTGGTGGCGTTGGGCTACCGGACTTTGTCGATGTCGGCGGCAAGCGTCGGCCCGATCAAAGCCATGATCCGGTCGGTCGACCTGCCTAAGGCCCGCGAGTTCGTTTTGAATCTCATTCAGAGCGACGAACCGTCCTGCCGGTCCCATTTACGGTTTTTCGCCCAAGATCACGGAATCGTTGTGGATTAACCAATATTAATCCAACCGAAACGAGTGTTTGGCAGCCTGCGCGCCTGCAAAATCCGTCCTCTAGTGTCGATTTCGTAACAATCTCATGGCAGAACAGGCACCGATTTCAGGTCCTAGTGCGTTGGTTCGGTATGGACGATTCAGCTGATTCCACATCCGAGAATGGCCCGTTTGCCAAGTTGAGCTTGCGCGGCGGTGCGGAAGTGCCCGATCCGGCGCCGGCGGCATCGGATGTCGGCACGCTGTTGTGCGCGACGCGCATGCGGCTCGGCAAAGATCTCCAGCAAATCGCGTCGTTGCTGCATATTCGCTACAACTATCTCGTCGCGATCGAAGACGGCCGCTTCGAAGATTTGCCCGGCCAAGCCTATGCCCTCGGTTTTGTTCGCGCTTACGCCGAGCACCTCGGTCTCGACGGCGACGAAATCGTCCGCCGCTACAAAGACGAAAACGCCGGCTTGCGGCGCAAGGCCTCGCTCGACTTTCCCGTGCCGACCCCCGAATCGGGCGTGCCGTCCGGCGCATTGTTGGCGGTGGCCGTGGTCATGGGCATGGTCGTTTATGGCGTCTGGTATTCGTTCGCCGGCGCTGACCGGCGCGCCGCCGACTTGATACAGGAAGTTCCCGACCGCTTGGCCAACTTGCTCGGGACCGACCGGCCGGCCGATCGACCGGTCGCCGCGACGGCTCCAGGACCGGGTGTCGCCGTCGCG
>JAGREB010000230.1 GCA_020446775.1 Paracoccaceae bacterium | reverse complement strand
CGATAGCTTTTCGCCAATCCGCGCAACAGCGGCATGGGTCGTTCCAAGACACCGGCGGCGAGTGCGTGCGAAATCAACGCAAGCGCGGACTTTGCGTTCACGTCCGTCCATTTTCCGCGTTCGTGCGCAACGACGCAGTGCAGGCTGGGGTACCACGGGCACGGGTCGTGGCCGGCGAACCAATACCAGCGGCGGCCAAGCCCAAACGTCGGCGGCAACATGCACACGGTTGGCACGCCCAACGCGCCGGCGATGTGCGCGGCCGAGTTGCTCGACGCGATCACCATGTCCATGGCCGCCACCAAGGCGGCGTATTCGTCGAGATTGCCCCGCGGATCGACCGAACTTTCGCTTAAGATCTCGACACCGAAGCCGCTTTTCACGCCCTCGCGTTCTTTTCGGGTCGCACCGTACTGCAGATCGACAAAAGTCACGCCGGGAACGGCGAACACCGCGCCCCATTGTCCGAGATCGACTGATTTGTCGGCGGCATTGCGGGCATTCGTGCTACGCCACGAAATTCCGACCAACAAGGATTTCGCGCGGCCACCCGTCAACTTGTCGCGGAACCGCGAAACCTTCGCGGGGTCGGCTTTCAGATATCCCGGACGAGACGGAAAATCCGAAAAGGATGTCCGCAACCAACGCCCCAGGCTGCCGGCAGATATTTGATAATCCATCCCGGCAGATAACTGCTTTGTATCGCGGTGCGTCACGAAGTCGATGTTCGGAAACGACCGCTTGAACAAGTTCACCAAACGCGGCGAGCACACCCATCGGCAACGGGACGCGACGGCGGAGACTTCGGCCGCCATGCTGGCTTGCCAAATTTCGTCACCGACGCCTTGCTCGGACCAAATGACGATGTTTTTCCCTGTCAGCGCTTCGCCTTGCCAAGAAGGACAAGGAATGTCGAGGGCCGGCATGGGATCGGCCGATGTCGAAAAACGCCGGTCGTAATCTTCCCATCCCTGTTTCAATTCGCCGCGCGCAAAATGCGCCTCCGCGCGAAACGCGCAGATATCCGGGTGATCCGGATAGTCGGCAAGCGCCTGATCGATCGCGCTCATGAGTTGATCCATGTCGCCCAGGTCGCGGAGAACGCCGCAGAGCCCCAACCACGCCGCAAGATTTCCGGGCTTTTGGTCCAAAGCCTGTTGGAAGCTCTGCACGGCTTGGGCGTATTTTCCTTGGGCAGCGTAGACCCCACCCAATCCTTCATGGACTTCGCGGCGATCGGCGTTCAGCGACAAGGCAATATTGAAGTGCCGCTCGGCATCCTCGAACCGGTTTTCAGCCGCGAGAACGAACGCCAAATCCTTGTGCGCCGGTCCCGAACCCGGGCGCTGGGCGAGCGATTTTTCGATCGAACGATGCGCGTCCGCGTTTTTCCCCAACCGGTATTGGGCGACGCCCAAAAAGTGGAGTGCGTCGGGATGATTTGGACTGACCTTGAGCGCCGCGATGTATTGCTTGACCGCGGCTTTCCACCGGCCCGCATTGTACAGTTCAACCCCGGCTTTCAAGTTTTGTGCAACCGTTGCGTCGAGCGATTCTTGTGACCGGCCGGATGTCATGACGATTTAAGCCAGCTGAGGGCTCGCGGCAGGGTTCGGATGGCAAAGTCCGGCCACGTTTCGCCATGACGCACGCGGGAAAGGACCATCGACGCGTACCATGGACTGCTCGCCGTTTCGAGAAACCAATACCAAAGCCGTCCGTAGGACGCCGGGACCATTGTCCAGCAGGGCGTTCCGAGCGCACCCGCAACATGGGCCGTCGTATTGCTGACGGTTAGGACGCGATCCATCGCCGCGACCTGGGCCACGAAGCTGTCCATATCGGATAGCGGATCGACGGTTCCGTCGTGAACCACATGAATTCCGAAATTCTTTGCGAAAGCCTTCAATTCACTTTCGTGATTTCCATACTGCAAGGACACAAAAGTTGCGTCGATATTGCGTAATAGCGGCGCAAGATCGGCAAGCGCCATGCTCTTGCTGGCTTGCGCCATCGGATTGGCGCTGTGCCAGGAGATGCCCACGAGCGGCTTCGCTTCGGCGCGCGCCGCGTATTTCGAACGAAACGATTCGAC
>JAGREB010000229.1 GCA_020446775.1 Paracoccaceae bacterium | reverse complement strand
CAAACCAACTTGCTGGCATTGAACGCGACCATTGAAGCCGCTCGCGCAGGCGAAGCCGGTAAAGGTTTTGCAGTTGTCGCGTCGGAAGTGAAGAATCTCGCTGCGCAAACCGCGAATGCAACCCAGGAAATCGGAGCTTTGATCAAAGCGATCCAGACAGAGACGGCCGAATCTGTCGGCTCGATTCAAGAGATTTCCGGTGCGATCAATGACATCAACTCTGTCGTCGCCAACATTTCGGCGGCGGTTGAAGAGCAAAGCGCGTCTACGGGCGAGATTTCGCGAAGCGTTAGCGAAGCGGCCTCGGGAACTCAGAACGTGTCATCCACGATCATACAGGTCACAAGTGGCGCAGATGAGACCGGGCGAGCGGCCAACGAGGTTTTGGCCGGTGCAAAATCGCTGAGCGACTTGGCGGTAGGACTTGAAACCAAGGTCCAAGATTTCTTAAGGCAAGTCCGGGCGCCATAGATACGGGCAATTCCAAGACTCGTGGTCGAAACGCGCCACAGAACTAGAATTAGGCGTTGCCACCAAGGCCAACCACACGGTCGAAATCCTGCCGCTTGAGTTCGTAGAGCGCGCACGCGGTCACTGCTTTACATCTGACCGTCCGCGGTTCACCGGTGTTAAAGGCGTCGTCGCCAAAGAAATCTCCGGCCACCAGCGTGGCAACCCGCTCTTTCCGGTCGCCGATAAAACGGTCGACGCGAATGACGCCCCGCGAAATGATGAACAGGCTACGGCCCGCCTCCCCCTGGCGTATGACTTCAGTATCGGCGGCGACGTTATGCGGCCTGAGCAAATGCGCAAGCGCGGCAATCTGATCGTGCTGAAGCGTCGCCATGAACGGTATTGTCTTGAGCAACTCTTCGGGATCTGCGTCGGCAACCGACATGGATGGAATTCGCAACCGCCGGATTCGATCGCGCAAAGCGTCAAGCATCCCATGGCCCGCGCTGTGGGGAATGAGGCCGCTGTCCATGTCTTGCGACACGATATCAATTTCAACGGCGAGGATAAGGCGTTCGGCCAGCAGTTCCTGCATGTCCTCAACAAACTGAGGGAACTGGGCGGCCCAACTGTCGAGCCGTTCGCGTGCGCCAACGTTCCATTGCCGGTATCGCGCTTCGAGTTCGGAAATGATTTCCGAATTATAGGAACCCGCCTCTTTGAGCTCGCCGATAAACGCTAATATTTGCTCGGCGGCTTGGCACCGCCCCCAGGCGATCTCGTAATCGCGCGCCAAGGCGATTTCGGCCCAGCGCCTCGACCATGGCAGGTGCGCCAGAGCGGACCGCACCACCGTCGCCAGCCGATGGGTCCAGGTTTCATAGTAGGTTCGGCGCGGCAGCGCACCGCCGTGCCGCATCGCTTCGATTTGCAGATCGCTCGAATGCGATAATCGGCGATACGCGTGTTCCGAAAGTTGGTGCTTGGCGAGCAAGCTGTAGTAAATGACTTTTTCGATCCCGAGACACCGAAGGTAAACCAACGATCGTTCGTCGGCCGTATTCGAAACATCGGCCCGCAAACGGATGATCTGCGCTTTGATATCCTCGATTTCCTTGCGGCGGCGCTGATCGACCGATTTCGTGACGCGCTCGAACAACAAGCCGGTGGAATTCATTTGGTTCATGCCGTCGATCGCCTTTTCGACGGCCTTGAGTTCCGCCTCGCGTTGAACCAATTCACTGGTCGGCGACGGTTTATCCAACTTCAAAAGGTGCATCAACGGCTCCACCGTCAGGCCGTTGATCAGTAGTGTAAACAACACGGCGCCCATGACCGCCGTGACGAATATGTCGGCATAGGGAAAGTCACCGAGGCTTAGCGCGACGGCCAATGCCACCGCACCGCGCAGCCCACCCCAATACATAATCGCCTGATATCGCCAATTTACGTTCACGGCATTCGGCATCAGCCCGACCATCGGCATCAAACCGCCTATGACCAGAGCGCGTGAAATCAACATGGCGACGATGACCCAAGCGACGGTCGTCCATTCGCCAACCAATCCGCCGAAATCGACACGCAACCCGACCAATAAAAAGATCAAGGCATTGGCGACGTAGGCGGCGTACTCCCAAAAATTCTCGACATAGACCGCAACGGATGGCGAAACCTTGGTTCGGCCCCAATTGCCCATGATCAAACCGGCCGATAGGGTCGCCATAACGCCGCTGACGTGAAACAGCTCTTCCGCAATGATGAACGAGAAATACGCCAAGACCGTCATCAGCGAGATTTCGATCGCGGAATCGTCGTGCACCAGTCCCAGCAGCCAGCCGGTCAGCAACCCCAGTCCCGTACCGACCAGCGCGCCGCCACAAAACACCACTACGAAGTCGATCGCGCCGCTTGCTGCCGTGGCCGCGGTTACCGTCCCCGAAACCGCGACAGCCAGCAGAATATTCGCTGTGACAATGGCGGTTGCATCGTTGAACAGGCTTTCACCCTCGACCAAATACGTGAGACGCTGAGGTGCGCCCATTTGGCGGAAAAGCGCGATGACGGCAACGGGATCTGTTGCGCTGAGAATTGCGCCGAGCACCAATGCCGCGACGAATGGAATCGCGGTCGTGGCCGCAACCATTCCCGCAATCAAACCCGTCGAGATCAATAAACCCGGTACGGCCAGCAAAAGAATTGGGCCAATGTTATCCCGCAGATGCCGCACGTCCATGTGAAACGCTGATTCGAAAATCAGAGTCGGGAGAAATACGTAAAGGATCGCATCCCGCGATAACTGGAGATTCAGAAGGCCGCTCGCCTGCACGAAATCGAGCGAAGACAGTTCGGCGACCGCGACGCCGAACAAAACCAGAAGCACGGTAAAAGGAAATTGAGCGGTTTTTGAAACGGCGCGAACGCCGGCTGCAATCAACAACAATAGGACGACGACAATGACCAATTCACCGACAGCGCTTTCGTGCGCGGTGACCGCGGTCTCGATGGCGGATTCAATTTCGCCGATACTCTGTTCCACAAGCCCCCCTCGCGGCGGTTCAGATCCAAGTTCACCAATCGTACCCGCTGGCGTTATTCCTGGGCGGTCGAGTCTTCCGGTTGGATATCCGGCAGGATGAAACTCGTCGCACCGTTTAATTCCTGCTGATACATGAAACGTCCGCCCGCGGTCGAAACTTCCGCCCGTTCACACAAGTATTCGAACACTTCATCGGCGCGGCTTTGATTGACGACAACCATCAAAATGTCGACTTCCTCGGCAAAGAACTTCTTTCGCTCGCTAACGCCGCGGCCATTGACGACATTCGCCGAGGTAATCCCGCAATCGGTCCCCAATGCCTCGATAATCGACGGTCCCAGCCCGCGCGGAAGAATGCAGGTAATCAGCTTATTGTGCTGATAAACCGTGGCGGGGTTTGTTGCGACCGCAACGGTCATCGGCCGTCCTTTGCCGGAATTGCTTGGCCCTGATCCGCCAACCGCCGCAATACGTCCTGGGGAACAAATGTTGCGGCTTTCTCAAGCTTGGTCGTGAACATGATCCCCATGCCGGGTGTATCGAGATTTCCGGCGAGATACATTTTCTCGAACACGCGATCGACCTGTTCGGTCGAGACCACGATATTGATCACTTCTTTCTCGACGTTGACGGCAACGCCCAGCACGCCAAGGCGTTCGCGTACCCCCATCCCTTTGCCGAAACTGACCGTCGCCCCCTGCGCGCCAGCTTCGCGCGCGGCTTTGATGATCGCGTCAGCCACACCACGTTGCACAACGCACGTGATCAGCATGACATCCGTAAGAACGACGAGCTCACGCGTTTTCATGCCTTCGCTCCCTCGCTCGCGGGCGCGCCATAGGTTTCGCGCTGCCGCCGCCGGGCGGCCCATTGCACATAGAGCCCCGTTCCCAGAACCGATAAAATCGGCCCAATCGACGCCATCGACAATATTCCAAATCCTTCTACGGCATCGACCGCGTCACCCAAGCCTAACCCCATCGCCAACACGAGCGGCACGGTGACCGGACCGGTTGTCACCCCGGCGCTATCCCAGGCAACGTTGACGAACTCTTCGCTCGACAGCGCGGTCAATACAATTCCGGCGATATAGGCAGGGATCAGTAGCGATGCGATCGGGAGATTGAAGATGATTTTCAACACGCCGACCGCGATCCCGCAAGCCACGCCGAACGACACCGCGTACATCAACGTCTGTTTGCGAAAAGCGCCATTGGTGAGATTTTCGACGGTCAGGCCCAACGCGTTCAACGCCGGCTCCGCCAACGTGGCACCGAACCCCAGAACCCATGCAAACGCGATGACGATGGGGATTCCGATGACGAACGCATACAGGGGCGAATTCGCGACTCTTTCGATGATTTGAAATGCGGCCGGAAGAAGTTGGCCCGACTGATTACCAAGCGCGGCCAATCCATACGTCAAGCCGATATTGAAAATGCACATCCCGACCACGCACAGCGTCAGGCCATAGATAAGGTATCCACGCGATTGAAGCGTCGCACGGAGCAGACCTTTGAAAATTAGGAACAGAAACAACACCAAGGGAACGATGGCGCGCACACCGCCAATGATTTCGACCGCCGGCGTGCGTTCGTACCACGTGGGTTCGACGGCCACGGAAGATTGGGTTTGAGCCGCAGCCATAATTTCGTCCGGCGTGACGGTCGAGGATACGACGATCGAAAGCAACATCACGCCGATGATCGGAAACAGCGAAGCCAACGTGACGATACCGAATCCCGACATCGAAGAGTTGCCCTTACTGGTCGCAGAAGCGATTCCGATGCCGAGCGAGAGCACGAGCGGCACCGTCACCGGGCCCGTGGTCACCGCGCCGCAATCCCACGCCAACCCGAGAATTTCGGTCAGGTCTGGATTGAGGGCGATATAGGTGGTCAATCCCAATGTCGGGATTAACGATGCATATATGTAAGGCTTGAGGCTCCACCCGTAGACGAAACGCATCGTTCCCAGTACGGCAGCCAATCCTACCCCCGCGCCGACGACGAGAACCAACGCCCCCGCCCATTCGTTCAGAAGCGCGTATAGGTACGGAGCCTGCACAACATCCACCAACGCGCCCGCAGCCTGCAGCGCGCCGATCGCGGGCTCCGCAAACGTAACGCCAATACCCAACAGAAACGTGACGAGAAGCACAATCCAAAGCGGCGACTTTTTCGGAAGCGTGTCGCCGATCACTTCGCCGAAGGGCATCAACCCGAGTTTCAGTCCCTCCATGAACAACATCAGCCCGGCGATCACCGCCGTCAGGCCGAAGACGGCGGACAATCCTTCGTCGACTCCTTGCCGTAACACGAGGATTTGAAACAGCACCAGATAGAGGGCGAGCGGCACAACGGCCTTGATCTGTTCCATTGCGCGAACGCTGAGGTAGGGCGCCAGCAATCGGTATATGTCGATCCCGCGCACGCGTAACGGCGGCGGGTGATAAGGAATCTCCTTCCCGTCCTCGTCGGTCAGCAGTTTGGGTGTGAGAGCGTTGTAGCTGATGCTTTCTTCGTGAACGCTGTTCTCGCGCACGAAATCGCCGAAGCGAACATACTGGAACGAAAATTTCGGCCCGTGATTATCGGCATCGCCCGACGACGCATCCGCCTGAGCATTCTCGGCCTCTAAACCAGGGACAAGTTCCACGGAAACAGGACCGTATGGTTCGACGATTCGGGCATAGAGACGCGAATACGCCTTGTCGACGTGATCGGAAAAGAGCGGGTCCGACTGCGCCGGGTCCCGTGCGTCGATGGCGCGCCAATCGTCGGCGTCGAGCAGACGATCGGCCAACGGAAACAGGTTTTCTTCTTCCATCGCCATATGCTGGCGATAGTGCTCGAGAAACCGGTCGACCGACGCTTTGATTTGCTGTCCGCCTCCGTCGCCCAATCGAGCGGCCTGTTCGGTTTCGCGTTGCAAATCCCGGGTTAGTTCGGCCAGACGGCGATGGGCCTCATCTAAGCGAACAGTTGCCCCCTCGGTCGCGGCCCGATCCTTGGCCAACATCCGCTCGTACATGATGTCTTCGCGCGCATGATGCGCGAGATCGCAGTAATTTGCGCAATACCCGATGCAATCGTGAACGAGCACAAGATCGGGCGTCTTGCCTTCGGCCCAGCTATCGACAACGGACCTGAGGACGTCGAAGACCTGTTGAAGGTGGCGGTGGTCCGCAGCCAGCCGCTCGAGAAGCTTCGACATCCAGTCCATCCCCCTTCAAGCGCTGGGGCCGCGGACAGCAACCAGACGCGCCTTCTCGACTGACCGGCATATATTTGCCCATCTGTTGCGCCAAATCAATTGAAGGTCGTACGCCTGCGTGTAAGTTCGCACATGTTCGGCGGTCTACTCTCCGCGTGAGCATCGCCTTTCTTCACGCCGACAGCCTTGGCTACACAGCGTATTTGCCAAGCCTTTTAACGTCGGAATTTTACGGCCGTACCAACTATTGCGCCGGCGCGCAGTCACTAAAAAGGGTTCAATCCGCGGAGTCATTGATTGCTGCATACACACTGTCGCGGAACACCGCACTCATGTCGTTTCCGCCAGGGCCGACATATTGCGCCATGATCACGGCAACCAGCTTTTCACGCAGATTGACCATAAAAAAGGTGTTCGCCAATCCAGACCACCCGACTTCGCCGGGACGGCCGGGAACCTCTTCTCCGGCGCTATCCGGACGCACCCCGATGGACAGTCCCCACATCCAACCGGTGACGCTCGTGAACTGACCGGGCGCGTACCAGTAGACGCTTCCCTGGTCGTCCGATGTCTGCTGTGACACCATCGCTGCAACGGTTTCGGACTTGAGAACACGTTGCCCATCGATCTTGCCGCCGTTCAACAGCATTTGCGCAAATCTCAGATAGTCAGGCACCGTCGAAACTAAACCACCGCCGCCTGAAAACAATTTTCCGGGCCGTGTAAAATGCGAAAGCGGTGGTACGTTCGAATTCCCGTTCACAAGCGGACCATTTTCCTCTTTGCGCGCGTACACG
>JAGREB010000228.1 GCA_020446775.1 Paracoccaceae bacterium | reverse complement strand
CGCCGGCGCAGGGGAAGCCGGCGCACAGACCGCAATCACCTTGCGTCAAAGCGGGTACGATGGCCGCGTCGTCGTGATCGGCGACGAGGCTTACGTTCCCTATGAGCGCCCGCCGCTGTCGAAATCGTTTCTCGCGGGCGATACCGCGCTCGAAAAGATGTACATGCGCGCGCCCGAATTTTACGGCGAGCAAAAGATCGAGCTTGTGCTCGATACGCGGATCGAGCGCATCGACCGCGCATCGAAATCGGTCGCCTACGGTTCCGGCCAAACGATCAACTACGATAAACTCGTCCTCGCGACCGGCGGACGGGTGCGCAAAATGCCGGTTCCGGGCGCCGATCTTCCCGGCGTGCATTACCTGCGCACCATCGCCGACGTACTGGAATATCGCGACAAATTGACCGCGGGCATCAACGTCACAATCGTCGGCGGCGGATATATCGGCCTTGAGGTTGCCGCCGTCGCGATCAAACGCGGTTGCAAGGTCACCGTGCTTGAAGCGATGCCACTGGTGCTCAATCGCGTCGTCGCACCGGAAGTGTCGCGCTTCTATCAAGACGTCCACGCACAAGCGGGCGTCAATCTACGCACCGGCGTCGCGGTGACCGGGTTCGAAGGAACGGACCGCGTATCCCACGTGATCTGCGGCGGCGAAAAAATCGCCACCGATCTTGTCATTGTCGGAATCGGCATTGTTCCCAACGTTGAATTGGCCGGCGCGGCGGGCCTTGCGGTCGACAATGGGATTGTGGTCGACGAATTCACGCGCACCGCCGACGCCGACATTTTTGCCGTCGGCGACTGCAGCAATCACCCGAGCGCGGTGACGGGCCGCCGAATCCGCCTGGAATCGGTGCAAAACGCATTGTCGCAGGGCAAGACGGCGGCGCTAGCGATCGTCGGCAAACCCGCGCCTTATGACGAGGTTCCGTGGTTCTGGTCGGATCAGTACGACCTCAAACTTCAAATGACCGGGTTGTCGCTGCCGGACGATCAGGTCGTGATTCGCGGTTCGATGGCCGACCACAAATTCTCGGCCTGCTATCTGCGCGATGGCGCGCTTGTGTGTTGCAACGCCGTCAACATGGCCAAGGATTTTATCCAGTCGAAGAAGCTGATCGCGGCCAAGGCGAAAATCGACCCGGCGCGCCTCGCCGACGCATCGGTTGCACTGAAAGATTTGGTCGCATAAATCTCCGCACATGACGGCGAACCTGTACGCCTTGTTCCGGTCGCGGTTTCCGCGCGACGCTGAAAAACCGGCTCTGATCCCGCGCCAAGGATCCGCGGTCAGCTATGGCGAACTCGACGCGCTATCGGCACAGATCGCGGCGGTCTTGCTGTCGGACGGCGCCGCACCGGGCGACCGCGTCGCCGTCCAGGTCGAGAAATCACCGATGGCGGTGGCGCTATACCTCGCGTGTGTGCGCGCAGGACTGGTGTATCTGCCCATGAACACCGCCTACCGCGACGACGAGCTCGATTACTTTATTGGTGACGCGGAGCCGTCCGTGATCGTCGGCGATCCGGCGTCGAAGATTTTGCCGCAAATCGGCGAGAAATACGGCGCGAAAGCCTACCTGACCTTGGACGCCCGCGGTCAGGGTTCGCTGGAACAAGCGGCACGGGCTGCCGCGCCACGCACCGCGATTCATCGCAACGACGCCGGGGATTTGGCCGCGATCCTTTATTCGTCGGGCACCACCGGCAAGCCCAAAGGCGTGATGCTGAGCCACGGCAACTTGGCGTCGAACGCGCTCACACTCCATCGCCTGTGGCAATTCGGCCCCGACGATGTGCTGTTGCACGCGCTGCCGATCTATCACGTCCATGGATTATTCGTGGCCATGAACACGACCTTCCTCAACGGCACGCCGATGCTGTTTCACGACAAATTTGTCGCCGAGGACGTAATCTCCGACTTGCCGCGCGCGCGCGTCTTCATGGGCGTGCCGACCTATTACGTGCGCTTGCTGGCGTCTCCTGCGTTTACGCGCGACGTTTGCGCCAACATGCGGCTGTTCATTTCCGGATCGGCGCCGCTGCTTGGCGAGACCTTTGACTCCTTCACCGAACGCACGGGAATGCAGATTCTGGAACGCTATGGCATGACCGAAGCCGGTATGATCACCAGTTCCCTGCCCGACAAGCCGCGCCGCGCCGGCATCGTCGGCTGGCCCCTGCCCGACGTGACGCTGAGGCTCGGTTCCGAAAGCGGCGAAATCGAGATCAAGGGACCTAACGTATTCGGGGGTTACTGGCGCAAGCCCGACAAAACCGCCGCCGACTTTACCGCCGACGGGTTTTTCAAGACCGGTGACATTGGCCAGATCGGTGACGACGGCGCGGTCGCCATCGTCGGCCGTGCCAAGGACATGATCATC
>JAGREB010000227.1 GCA_020446775.1 Paracoccaceae bacterium | reverse complement strand
CGCCTGTTCATGTGCCACGACTACATGGCGCCGGGCCGCGATTCCTACCAGTGGGAAACGACGGTCGCCGAACAGAAGGCGAAAAATATTCACGTTCACGACGGCGTCTCGGAGGCCGATTTCGTCAAGATGCGCCAAGCGCGCGATAAGACTTTGGCAATGCCGCGGCTGATTTTGCCGTCGATCCAGGTCAATATCGGCGCCGGCGCCAAGCCCCCGCCGGAAGACAACGGCGTGTCGTACCTGAAGCTGCCGATGGATTTGCTCTAGCGCGCCGGTGAGTGCGGCATCGTGAAATCCGTCCTCGCGCGTCTCTATCGTTCGATTCCGTTACCGCTGATGCGCATCGGCCTGTGGGCCGCCAACAGCAAGTTCAATATCGGCGTCGCTGGAATTTTCTTCGATCGCGACGGACGCGTGCTGGTGTTGCGCCACGTCTACCGGCACCGCTGGCCTTGGGGCGTGCCGTCGGGGTTTTTGAATGCGGGCGAATCGCCGGCCGATGGGGCGTTGCGCGAACTCAAGGAAGAAACCGGCCTCGATGCCGAAATCGCCAAGATCGCGCATGTTCAAATGATCCACGGGCGTCATCTGGAAGTCGTGGTGACCGGCGCCATTCGCAACGCCGATGGGCTGTCGCTCAGTCACGAAATCTTCGAAGCCCGATTTTGCGCGCCGGGCCAATTACCCGACGGGATGCAGCCGAACCAGATTCCCCTGATCGAAGCCGCGGCGCGCGCCTGTACCGAAATGGCTCATTAGCCGGCCTGGCTTTCCATCAAGGCGGCGACCGATTGTTCCGCCGACACCGGGCGGCCGGTGAGTTCGGCGATCACGCCGGCGCGGTCGGCTTGCGTTCTGTTTTGGCTAAGCTTGAATTTTCCCTCGATCCGGTCGATTGCGATTTCGATGCCGACGATGCCGTCGAGCATTTTCTGAATATAGTCATCGGGCGCATCGCTCACGGCCCAAGCGTGCGCGAACGGCATTTCTTGCTGGTCCGATAATTCATTGACGTTGCGCAGCAGCCACGTGCGGTCGGCGACGGCGCGTGCCCGGCCGGTAACGTGGACAACGGCGTAGTTCCACGTCGGCACCACACGGCCATGGTCGCGCTTGCTGGGGTAGGCTTGCGGGGTGACGTAAGCCTGCGGGCCATTGAAGATCACCAGAACGTCGGCGCCGTCGCCGAGGCTTCGCCAATGCGGGTTCGCGTGTGCGACGTGTCCGCGCAACTGCGCATGATCGGCGTCAAGAAACAACGGGATGTGACTGACTTCGGGGTCGCGAAGCCCCGTGGATATCACGGCGGCAAACGGATGGGACCGGATCAGCCGGTGAAGCCGGCTCGGGTCGGTTACCCGGAATTTATCTGGAATATGCATGGCGCGCTCCTGGACACGGAACGCGCCATGTTAGTCGATATTCGCCGAATGGCAGAGGCGCGAAGCACGCCTGTGCGTCAGTTGACCTTCGCCACGGTCAGCGCGACGACGTGGCTGATGTCCGCGCGGCCGTCTTCCACAAACGGGAAGTCGGCTGCGACGAATTCGATCCGCGAGGTGTACTGCGGATTGGCCGCGCCGGTGGAGAGGTTGAGGTCGTTCTTTTCGGCCGCGGCGCGCCAGCGCTCCAGCCAATCGATCTCGGCTGTCTCCGCGTTCAGGCGGGATATTTGGGTTCCGGTCAAATCCTCGCCGACCATGGTGGACACGGCCGAGCCCATGAATTCGATTTCATAGGTGCCGTTGCCATTCGCCCGCATGACGGTGATGTAGGGAGCGATTTCCTGGATATCGACCAGATTGAACAGCGACCACGCGGGCGGGCGCGATTCGCTCAACTTCATCCAGTAGCGGGTGAAGGCGAGGATCGCGGCGGGCACCAGCGGATGACGCGGCTGATGAGCCCCGCGTTCGCGTGCCACGCTCTTGAGATCGATCGCAACGGTTTGCATGACGAAAATCCTCTCGGTCCGATACTTTTGGACCCCCCAGGCGCGCGGTTTTTTTCAGTGTTTGGAAACGCGCCGCTCCGTCACTGGGCTCCATGAAACTTCGGAGGCGAAACCATTTGCAAGCGGAAAATGCACATACCTCAACACATTGAAAAATATTCATAAAATAAGCGCTGCCGGGGGATCGGCCGCCGTCTCGGGGCGCCAAGAATATCCTACGGCCCGAATCGAGATTGCCGCGGGGGCTTAGTTTCGTAAGCGTGCCGGCAATCTTGGGTTGGGACGTGGGCGGCCGGTTCGAGCAGGGTTATCCGGGCTCGTCAGCTGAACCAGTGGTTCGACCGGACATCGGTGCAGCGTGGGTGCGGCTCACGCTTGAAACCGTTGTTCGAGTTTTCGCCGCGTTTGAAAGTGTTCGATCGCGGCGCGCACCCGGTCGCGGATGACCTCGGTCTCCAGCGGTTTGAACAATACGTCGTAGACCTCAACCGACCGGAGGATATCGTCGACCTCGACCGGGTCGGTATCGCCGGTGAACAGGATGCGCGGCACGTCCGGATAACGTTCGCTCAGAATTTCGAGGAACTCGCCACCGCCGATGTTCGGCATATGGAGGTCGGTCATCACGAGGTCGAAGCGATCGTGCGCGGCCATCGCCCGCAAACCGTTTTGCGCACCGCACGCCGTGACGACGCGGAAATCCTTTCGCAAGTTTCGTGATACGGCGTCGACGACCGCCTGTTCGTCGTCGACCAGTAAAACCAACGGCCGGCTATCGGTCTCGGGCATTGCGGTTGCTCCTGTCGGTTGGCCTGTTCGAACCTTTGCCAACGTGTGGCTAACATGTGCGCGCAATACGGCTGCGTCACTCCTCATTTGGGGGTGACTTTATGCCGGCGAATCGATCGGTTTTTCCTAGATTTAACGCGAATATTGCGTGTTTACCTGGAGCGAAAATGCGGCTGTGCCATTACCGATCCTTCGGATCGAGGGCGTCGCGCAGGCCGTCGCCGATGAAATTGAAGCAAAACAAAGTCACCGCCAGGAACGAGGCGGGGATCAGCAGCAGCCATGGTGTGGTTTGCACCGAATTGGCGCCGCGCGAGATCAGCGCCCCCCAACTGGTCAGCGGTTCTTGCACGCCGAGGCCGAGGAAACTGAGGTAACTCTCGACCAGGATGTTGGTTGGCACGAGTAGGGTGACATAGACGATCACCGGCCCGACAACGTTGGGAATGATGTGGCGCCGGACGATGGCGCCGCCGCTGCTGCCGCCCGCCACCGCCGCTTCGACGAATTCCTTGCGCTTCATCGACAGCGTTTGCCCGCGCACGATGCGCGCCATGGTCAGCCACTCCACACACCCAATGGCCAGGAATACCAGATAGATATTCCGGCCGAACACCGTCACCAGAATGACGATGAAGAACAACAGCGGCAGCGCATAAAGCACGTCGACGAAGCGCATCATGAACATATCGGTGCGCCCGCCCAGGTAACCGGCCGTCGCGCCGTAGATCACGCCGATGGCCAAGGCAACCACGGTCGTCAGCACGCCGATGGCCAGCGACACCTGCGCGCCCGACCACGTCAGCACCCACATGTCGCGGCCGGTGTCGTCTGTGCCGAACCAGCGCTGGCCGTCCAGGCTCGGCGGCGCGCCGATGGCGTCCCAGGCCAATTCGTCCATGGCGTAGGGGCTCATCTTGGGCCCGACCACGGACATGACGGCGATGGCGAACAGGACCACGACGCTGGCCATGGCGGCGCGGTTGCGGGTGAAGCGCGTGATGGCGTCCTGCCACGGCGATCTGCCGCGCAGCGCGCCGGCGGCGTTCATCAAGTCCTGTTGCGCGTCGCGCTGGGCCTTGAACCACACCATCAGCGTCCCGCCTTCACGCGCGGATCGAGCAGGCCGTACAACAGGTCCACGATCAGGTTCATCAGGATGACGGCCAGCGCGAACACAACGACGATGCCGAGTACGGTTGGATAATCGCGGTTGAGCGCGCCCTGCACGAAAAACCGCCCCATGCCGGGAAGCTGGAAGATGGTCTCGACCACCACCGCGCCGGTGACGATGTTGGCGACCGCCGGGCCCAAGTAGCTGACCACCGGCAACAGCGCGGCGGGCAGCATGTGACTCACAACAACGCTCTTCCCCGGCATGCCCTTGGCGCGCGCGGTGCGGATGAAGTCCTGCCGCAGCACCTCAAGCATGGCCGACCGCGACAGCCGCGCGACGACACCGGTGGCCACGACGGCAAGCGAGATCGCCGGAAGCGTCAGGTGGCTGACAAGCGCCCCGATATCGCGCGCGCCGTAGATCGGCCACATGCCCGAAACCGGGAACCACTTCAGGTTCACCGAGAAGATCAGGATCATCATCATGCCGAGGAAGAAGGAGGGGATAGAGATGCCGATCAGAACAGCGAAGGTGATCGCCTTGTCGGCAAGTCCATACTGTCGAGCAGCCGAAACCACGCCCGCAGCGACGCCGAAGATCGCGCACAGGACGAAGGACGTGCCCGCGAGAACGAGCGTCGCGTTGAAACGGTCGAGCACCTCGTCGAGGACCGGACGGTTGAGCGAGAAGCTGCGCCCGAAATCCCCGGTCAGCATGTTGCCAAGCCAGATGAAGTATCGTTCGACCATGGGCTTGTCGAGGCCGAGATCGCGGTTCAGCTTCGCGACATTCTCGGGCGTCGCGTACGAGCCGAGGATCGCCGTCGCGGGATCGCCCGGAATCATCGCCATGATCACGAAAACGATCACCGAGATGCCCAACAGCACCGGAATCGCAGAAATCAGCCGTTTGAGGATATAGCCCGCCATCGTGCCCCCGTGTCCCGTGACGTCCGCACCGATGAAAGAGCGGCCGCGCGCAGACGCGCGACCGCAACGCTCGAACTTGTTACTTCTTCACAACCTTGTGGAGCAGCAGGAAGAACGATGGTTCCAGTTCGAAGTTCTCGACCCGGTCGCTCGTCACCGCGTTCTGCTTCCAGTTTGCGACAAAGACCCAGGGCGCGTCGTCGTGCACGATCGTCTGCATCTCCTTGTAAAGCGCCGCACGTTCGTCCTGATCGGTCGCGACCCGCGCCTTTTCAAGCAATTCGTCGACCTTCGGATTCGAATAGTAACCCGAGTTGAAACCGCCCTTGTCCGGCCAGGCCTCGGTGCGCAGCGCAAGGAACGGAAGCGTGTCGGGGTCGTTCGTCATCCACGCCATCTCGGCCATGTCGGCCT
>JAGREB010000226.1 GCA_020446775.1 Paracoccaceae bacterium | reverse complement strand
ATGTTCCGCCACGAGCGGCCGCAAAAGGGACGGCAGCGTCAGTTCCATCAGATCGGCGTCGAATTGCTGGGCGTCGCGACGCCGCAGGCCGATATCGAGGTCATCGCGCTCGCTGCACACATCCTCCAAGCGCTGGAATTGAAAGGCAATGTATCGCTCGAACTCAATTCGCTGGGCGACGCTGAAAGCCGCGATGCGTATCGCAATGTGCTTGTGACCTATCTTGACGGTCACCGTGCCAAGTTGTCGGAAGAAAGCCGCGAACGGCTTGGCCGCAACCCCTTGCGCGTGCTCGACTCAAAAGATCCTGCCGACAAAGCCATTGTCGCCGACGCGCCGCGCTATACGGATTACCTCAATCAGGCGTCTCAGGATTTCTTTGCCGCGGTCAAAGACGGACTCGCGATGTTGGGCGTGGCCTTCAAGGTCAATCCCGCGTTGGTTCGCGGGCTCGACTACTATTCCCACACCGCTTTCGAATTTACGACCGACGCGCTTGGCGCTCAGGGGACCGTACTTGCGGGCGGGCGCTACGACGGCTTGATTTCGACCATGGGCGGTCCGCCGACGCCCGGAATCGGTTGGGCTGCGGGGATTGAACGGCTCGCAATGCTGTTGCCTGACCTCGCACCGAACACTCGCCCGCTTGCGGTGATTCCGGTGGGTGAAGCCGAGCAGGCATTGGCGTTGCGGTTGACACAGGATTTGCGCCGTGACGGGTTTGCCGTCGATCTCGGTTTCGGCGGCAACATGGGCAAGCGGATGAAGCGGGCGAATAAGCTGAACGCGATCGCGGCCATTATTCTGGGTGAGGACGAGGTCAAGTCCGGTGTTGCAACGGTGCGCGATCTCGACAGCGGTGAGCAGGCCAGTGTGAAAATGACCGAACTGCCCGCATATCTCGCGCGCTTCCGCAAATAAATCCGCCAAGGATACGATCATGAACCTTGGCGAGAATCTCAGTCGAATCCTGGCGCGCCACGACGAATTGCAGGCGTTGTTGTCGCAGGGCAGCGGCGGGCAAAATTTCGTGACCATGAGCAAGGAGTTCGCAGAACTTGAACCCTTAGTCGAACAAATTCGCGCGCTCAAATCGCTACAAAAGCAACTAAGCGATGCCGAGGCGCTCGCCAAAGACGGCGATGCTGAAATGCGGGAAATGGCCGAAGACGAGGCGCGCGAACTTGAGGACCAAGTTCAAACGAAAGAGCATGAAATCCGCATTGCCTTGATTCCGAAGGACGAAGCAGATGCCAAGAACGCCATTCTCGAAGTGCGGGCCGGGACCGGCGGCGAGGAAGCGGCCTTGTTCGCGGCCGATTTGTTTCGGATGTACGAACGCTATGCCGCCAATCACGGCTGGCGCTTCGAAGTCATGGATATCAACGACACGGGGCTCGGCGGCTTGAAGGAAGCCGTCGCCAACATTTCCGGGCGCAACGTGTTTGCGAAACTCAAATATGAGTCCGGCGTTCATCGCGTTCAGCGCGTTCCGGAAACCGAAGCCAGCGGACGAATTCATACTTCCGCCGCGACCGTCGCCGTGCTGCCGGAAGTGGAAGAGGTCGAGATCGACATCAATCCGGCGGATTTGCGGGTCGACACCTACCGGGCGCAAGGTGCGGGCGGTCAGCACGTCAACCGGACCGACAGCGCCGTGCGGATCACGCACTTGCCGAGCGGGATCGTCGCACAATGCCAGGACGAGAAATCTCAGCACAAGAACCGTGCCCGGGCCATGAAGATGCTGCGCGCTAAATTATATGACGTTCAACGGCAGGAGCGGGATTCGAAGCGTGCGGCGGACCGTAAAGGCCAAGTCGGTTCAGGAGACCGTTCCGAACGCATCCGCACTTACAACTTTCCGCAAGGGCGCGTGACGGATCACCGTATCAATTTGACGCTTTACAAGCTTCAGGACGTGCTCGACGGCAATAGTCTCGACGAGATGATCGACGCGCTGACCACGGAAGATCAAGCGGCCAAAATGGCGGCCATGAGCTGACGGTGCCGGCGACGCATTCCATCACCGTCTCGCAAGCCGTGGCCGATCTTGCGGCACGGTTTCAAGATGCTGGAATCGAAAGCGCACGATTGGACGCGCGCGTCCTTGTCGGCCATATCGTCGGATACGACGCCAACCGGCTCCTCAACATACCGGACCAAGTTCTTTCCGATGCCGACAACACCAGACTTGAGCAACTGTCGATACGGCGGATTGCCCGGGAACCTGTGTCGCGAATCATCGGCCTGCGCGAGTTCTGGGGTTTGGAATTTTCCCTGTCTCCCGAAACCTTGGACCCGCGTCCCGATACCGAGACTCTGGTCCAGGCCGTGCTAGATCGGCGTTCGCGGTTTTCGGCGCGCGAGGGTCTGAGAATTCTCGACCTTGGCACGGGAACAGGATGCCTTCTACTGGCGCTATTGTCAGAAATCGAAACGGCTACAGGCCTCGGCGTCGATATCTCGTCGGGCGCGATCGATTGCGCGCGCAAAAATGCAGCGGATCTCGGGCTCGATGACCGCGCGGCGTTTA
>JAGREB010000225.1 GCA_020446775.1 Paracoccaceae bacterium | reverse complement strand
CCAAGGCCGACATGACGATCCGCACGACGCTATTGGATGCGCGCTGGATTTGGGGTGACCAGGATTTGGCGCGCGAACTCACCGCGCGGTTCAAAAAAGACGTCGTCGAGGGATCGAGCGCTCAGTTCGTCGAAGCCAAGTTCGCCGAGCGGAGCGAACGCCATGCCAAGACCGGTGATTCGCGTTATCGCCTCGAACCCAACGTCAAGGACGACAAAGGCGGCTTGCGCGATCTTCAAACCCTATTTTGGATTGCGCGCTACCTTTACGGCGTGGGCGACATCGCGGAATTGGCCGATCGCGGTACCATCGATCACGATACGGCGGCCCGTTACGCCAAAGCGCTCGATTTCCTGACGACGGTGCGCTGTTACATCCATTATCTGACCGGCCGGCTCGAAAATCGCCTGACATTCGACCTGCAACGCCAGATCGCCGCCAAGATCGGGTATGCGGAGCGGGCCGGCTCGACCGCGACCGAGCGGTTTATGAAACATTATTTTCTGATCGCGCGCGACGTCGGCGATTTGACGCGCATATTTGTCACGATCCTCGAGGACGCCGGCCGCCGCCGGCCGTTGGTCAGGCTTTCGAGCGCCCTGAGGCGCCGCCGCATCGCCGGGTTTGTCGTCGAGGCCGGGCGCATCGGAGTGCGCACCGAAGACGCTTTCGAAAAAGATCCGCTCAAGCTAATCCGTATTTTCCGTATCGCGCAGAAACGCGGGTACAACTTCCAACCACGCACCTTGCGGCTGATCGCGCGCAACGCCCAGCGCGTGGTGGCCCTGCGCGACGATCCTGCGGCCAACGCTCTGTTTCTTGAAATTCTCACCGCGCCCGAAGGGCCCGAAGCGACGCTGCGGTTGATGAGCGAAAGCGGCGTGTTCGGCCGGTTCATTCCGGATTTCGCGCGCGTCGTCGCGCAGATGCAGTACGACATGTACCACGTCTACACCACCGACGAGCATACGATCCGCGCGCTTGGGATTCTCCATCGTATCGAACAGGGCAAGCTGAAGCAGGACCTCCCGGTCGTGACCGATGTCGTCAAGACCGTGCAGTCCAGGCGCGCCCTTTATGTCGCGGTTCTGCTGCACGACATCGCCAAGGGCCGGGGCGGCGATCATTCCGAACTTGGCGCCGACATCGCGCTCGAACTATGCCCGCGGTTGGGCTTATCGCCCGAAGAAACCGAATCCGTCAGCTGGCTGGTGCGATATCACCTGCTGATGAGCGAGACCGCCTTCAAGCGCGACCTCGACGATCAACAAACCATCGTGCGGTTCGCCGACGCGGTGCAATCGCCCGAGCGGCTTCGCCTGCTTCTGATCCTGACCTGCGCCGATATCCGTGCAGTGGGCCCAAACGTTTGGAACAATTGGAAGGCGACGTTGTTGCGCGAGCTTTATTACCGCGCGCATGAATTGATGTCCGGGGGCCAAAGCATCGGCGGGCGCGATGCGCGTGTCGCCGCCCGCCGCGAGGCGCTTTTGGCGCGCATATCTGATTGGCCGGCGGAAGAGCGTGAGAGATTCGTGGCATCTGGCGCGCCGGGATATTGGCTGGCGCACGATACCGACGCCCACGAACGCCATGCCCGCTTTATCCGGCGGGCCGAGCGTACCGGCGACAAGATCGCGATTGATTTCTCAGTCGACGACAGCCGGGACATCACGTCCATGCTGATCTATACCCATGACCATCCCGGCTTGTTCGCGAAAATCGCGGGCGCCTTGGCGCTGTCTGGCGTGTCGGTTGTCGATGCCAAGATTCAGACCCTATCCAACGGCATGGCGCTCGACAGTTTCGCCTTCCAGGATTACGACGGCGAGCCCATCAGCCAAATTACGCGGCTCGAACGCGTGCGCGCGCGCGTTGTCCAGGCGCTCGAAGGCCGCATTTGGCTCGACCGCGAACTCACCAAAACGTCGATGCTGCGCGTGCCGCAGCGCGCCATCGCCATGGAAGTGCCGCCGCGGGTGTTCATCGATAACGCCGCGTCGAAAGTATGCAGCGTGATCGAGGTCAACGGCCACGACCGCCCCGGTTTCCTTTACGACGTCACCAAGACGCTCACGGATCTCGGCCTGCAGATCAATTCGGCGCATATCTCGACGTATGGCGAGCGCATCGTCGACGTGTTCTACGTCAAGGACGTGTTCGGCATGAAGGTCGAGCACGACAGCAAGCTCAAGGGAATCCGCGAGGCCTTGGGTAAGGCCATCGGTGTGGCAGACGCCGATATCACGGTGCGGGGCAGGCCGAAGCCGGCCGAACCGCCGCCCGCGAATTCGCCCGAGAAACCGTCCGGACCGCCTTCGGAGCCCGCCCGCGCGGCGGAGTGAAAGCCCGCCCCTAAGCCGCCATTATTTATCGCCATTTTCCGGTACAAACCCGATTCACGCCGGGCCCATTTCCAGCTAAACACTCGCTATGTCGCTTCTGCGCGCGTTCGCCACCGTCGGGTCTTTTACCCTTCTCTCTCGCGTCACCGGATTTCTACGCGACATTCTCACCGCGTCGTTCCTCGGCGCCGGAACGGCCGCCGATGCTTTTCTGATCGCCTTCCAATTTCCCAATCTGTTTCGCCGCCTGTTCGCCGAAGGCGCATTCTCGGCCGGCTTCGTGCCGATTTTTTCCCGCGTGCTCGAGAAGGACGGCCACGACAAAGCCGCCGATTTCGCCAACGCCGCCTTCGCCATGCTGGCGACGGTGGTCTTCGTCTTTGTCGTCGTCATGGTGATTCTGATGCCATGGGCGCTCTATGTCATTGCGCCCGGGTTCGACCGCATTCCCGGCCAGATGGATCACACCGCCGAGCTGGCCCGCATCGCATTCCCGTATCTCCTGTTCATCTCGCTGGTATCGCTGCAAAGCGGTATCACCAATTCCTTCGACCGCTTTGCCGCGGGCGCGGCGGCGCCGATCATTCTCAACCTGACGATCGCCGCTTTTCTGCTCGGTGGCGTCGAAGTGGGCGTGCGGGGCGACGTCGCCATGGCGATGGGCGTCACGGTCGCGGGGATGCTGCAATATTTGTGGATGGCGCGCGCGGTGAACCGGCTCGGCATCCACCTCAAGATGACCCGGCCGCGCCTGACACCCGAAGTCCGCGATCTGATGAAACGCATGCTGCCGGTGGCTTTCGGCGCCGGCATCTATCAGCTCAACCTGATGATCGACAAAATACTGGCGACGCTGGTGTCGGTCGGTGCGGTGTCGTGGCTTTATTACGCCGACCGGGTGAATCAATTGCCCGTCGGCGTGGTCGGCGTGGCCATCGGTGTGGCGCTGTTGCCGTTGCTTTCGCGCCAAATTCAGGCCGGCAGCGAAGACGCGGCCATGGCCAATCAAAATCGCGCCATCGAGGTCTGTTTGCTGCTCACGATTCCGGCCGCGGCCGGAATCTGGGTACTTGCCGGACCGATCACGGCGACCCTGTTCGAACGCGGCGCGTTTACGATCAGGGATCGCAACGCCGTCGCCGCCGCGCTCGATGCCTTCGCGTTGGGGTTGCCCGCCTATGTACTCAACAAAGCACTGACGCCGGGCTTCTTCGGCCGGCTCGACACCAAGACGCCGGTCATCATTTCGGGTATCGCCATGGGGACGAACGTCGTGTTCAGCGTGACGTTGATGCAGTTCGTCGGCCACGTCGGCATCGCGGCGGCAACCTCGTTGTCGGCCTGGATCAATGCCGGGGCGCTGGGCTGGGTGTTGCACCGGCGCGGGCACTTCAAAGTCGACGCGCGTCTGTTCAAGCGCACGCCGCGCATCGTCGCCGCCAGCGCGCTGATGGTGGCGGCTTTGCTTGGGGTTTTAACTCTGGCCGAAGCATGGCTCGGTTCGGTATTCGGCGGGCCCGATCATCCGCCTGCGGCTGAAATCGTCCGCGTTCTGGTCCTGGTCGCGGCCATCGGTATCGGTTCGGCGGTTTATTTCACCGCCGTATTTGCGCTCGGCGCGTTCTCCAGAGCGGACCTAGCGGCGTTCAAACGGAACGCCTCCGATGCCCCCCATACTCCCGCCACGCCCGACGTGCCGGCCGCTTGACCGGTTTTCGGGCCTCGATTAAATCTTGCCGTCAACCGGCCGGGGCGGCTCCACACCTCCGGCGTCACATCGGGCATAGCCAGGGCGGGTCCATTCCGTCCAACGCCCACAGTCAACTGCCGAAGGGCAACCGCTGGAGGGCGCTAGATGGCCGTACCGTTCCCGCAAAACCGCATCCTGTCGGGTATCCAACCGACCGGAAATCTCCATCTCGGAAACTACCTGGGTGCGATCCGCAATTGGGTCGCGCTGCAGAACGATTTCGAGTGCCTGTTTTGCATCGTCGACATGCACGCGATCACGGTCTGGCAGGACCCGAAGGAACTCCGCCGCAGTACCCGGGAAGTCGCCGCCGGCATGATCGCCGCGGGCATCGATCCGGTGGCGAATGCATTGTTCGTGCAAAGCCATGTTCCGGGGCATGCGCAATTGGCGTGGGTTTTGAACTGCGTCGCGCGCATCGGCTGGTTGAACCGCATGACACAGTTCAAGGACAAAGCGGGCAAGAACCGTGAGGCCGCGTCGGTCGGGTTATATGTCTATCCAAACCTGATGGCTGCAGACATCCTGGTTTACAAGGCGACTCATGTTCCGGTCGGTGAGGACCAGAAACAGCATCTGGAGCTTGCCCGCGACATCGCCCAAAAGTTCAACATCGATTCCGGTCAGGCAATCTTTCCGCTGCCCGAACCGGTCATCCGCGGCCCCGGCACGCGGGTCATGAGCCTGCGCGACGGCACCA
>JAGREB010000224.1 GCA_020446775.1 Paracoccaceae bacterium | reverse complement strand
CGTTGACCAGGCCCATGGCCTGCATAAAGGCATAGACTGTCGTCGGTCCGACGAATTTCCAGCCGCGCCTTTTCAGGTCCTTCGACAGCGCGGTGGATTCCGGCGTGGTCGCGACCACTGTGACCGCGCCGCGTGATTTTGCTTCGGGCGCGAAGCGCCAGATGTAGGCGGCGAGGGAGCCCTCGTCCTTGATCAGCTCCTTGGCGCGCTTGGCGTTGTTGATGACGGCCTCGATCTTGCCCCGGTGGCGCACGATGCCGGCGTCCTTCAGCAGCCGCGTCACGTCGCGCGCGGTGAACTTGGCGATCTTCTCGAAATCGAAATCGTGAAAAGCGGCGCGGAAGTTCTCGCGCTTGTCGAGGATGGTCCGCCAGCTGAGGCCCGACTGGAATCCTTCCAGGCTGAGTTTCTCGAACAGACGGCGGTCGTCGTGGACGGGAAAGCCCCACTCGGTGTCGTGATAAGCGAGGTACTCGGGCGTGGACAAGCACCAGCGGCAGCGGTGCTTGCCGTCGGGGCCGGGCAGGGTTTGGACTTTTTGCGCGCTCATCTGAATGCGGTCACGTTAATGCGGTCACTTTAAACTCGATCAGGGCGGCCTCTCCGGCCCCCAGTTTTCCGCTGCAAATCATATAGGATCCGCGCGGGCCGCGCCCTAGGGGCGACAGGAAAAATAAACTTCGCGGCGCGCGGACATCCGGGATGGAACTGGGCGGGTGTTTGCGCCTATAAGACGGCCACTTTTCACGCCGCCCGCATAACACCGAACGCCCCCCGGATTTCCCCACGTGAGCACCGCACACTTCACCCCGACCGAACGGCGGATGTCGGTCATTGGCGTCATGGTGGTGTTCCTGCTGTCGGCGCTGGACCAGACCATCGTCGCCACGGCGATGCCGCGCATCATTTCGGACCTGAACGGCCTGGCGCTGTACGCCTGGGTGACGACCTCGTACCTGCTGACGTCTACGGTGGTTGTCCCCATCGCCGGCAAGCTGGGCGATTTGTTCGGGCGCAAGACCGTGCTCGTGTTCAGCATCGGGTTGTTCCTGCTGGGCTCGTGGCTGGGCGGGTTGTCGGGCGAGTTCGGCGATCTGCCGGTGCTCGGCGGCGGCATGACGCAGCTGATCGTATTTCGCGCCGTGCAAGGCATCGGCGGCGGCGGGTTGTTCACCACCGCCTTCGCCATGATCGGCGATCTCTACCCGCCGCGCGAGCGCGCCAAGCTGGGCGGCATGTTCGGCGCGGTGTTCGGGCTGGCCAGCGCCATCGGCCCGCTGATCGGCGGTTATTTCACCGATCACGGCACCGTCGAGCTATGGGGTTACGTCATCGCCGGATGGCGCTGGGTGTTCTATCTCAACCTGCCGCTGGGCGCGATTTCGCTGTTCATCATCCTGGTGGAAATGCCCAACATGCCCCATCGCGCCCGGGGCAAGATCGACTTCATCGGCGCGGCGTTGATTATCGCCGCCATCGTGCCGTTGTTGCTGGCGTTGACGTTCGGCGGGCACACCCATCCGTGGGGTTCGCCGCTGGTGCTGTCGCTGTTCGCCGGCGCGGCGCTGGGCGCGGCGCTTTACATCCTCAACGAACGCATCGCGCCCGATCCCATCCTGCCGCTGTCGCTGTTCAAGAACCGGGTGTTCACCTTTGCCAACCTCGCGGGCTTTTTGATCTCGATGGCGTTCATGAGCACCGTCGCGTTCTTGCCGCTGTTCATGCAGATCGGCCAGGGCGTGGACGCCACCATCAGCGGCATGGCGACGTTGCCCTTGTTGGTCGGCTTGATCGCCTCGTCGGTCGTCTGCGGACGGATGACGGCGCGCACCGGCCGCTATAAGCCGCTCATGCTGGGCGGCGTGACAATCGCCGGGATCGGCATCTTTCTCCTCAGCCAGATGGAGGGCGATACCAGCCGGGTCGATCTCGCGCTGCGCATGCTGGTGCTGGGGATCGGGCTGGGGCCGGGACAATCGCTGTTCAACATCGCGATCCAGAACGCGCTGCCGCCGTCGCAACTGGGCGTCGGCACCAGTTCCAATCAGTTCTTCCGTCAGATCGGCTCGACCATCGGCGTGGCGATTTTCGGCACCATCATCACCAACCGCCTCAATACCGGGCTGGGCGAAACCATGCCGGGGCTCGATCTCGGCAAGTTGCAGGCCATGAGCTTCAACGGGGCCGGAAATGGTGCGGCCGGCGGCGTGCCGTTGTTGCCTGAACCGGTCCGCGCGGTGATCGTCGAGGCCATCACCCACACGTTCGGCCTGGGTCTGGTGATCGTGATCGGGGCGCTGATCGCGACGATCTTCATCCCTCATATCCCTTTAAAAGACCGTGTCGCCGAAGCGGTCAAAAAAGAGCCCATTCCCGCCGCGGAATAGGAATAAAAATGGGGCCCAAAATAGGGCCGTACCCTATTTTTAGCTTTTGCTTGAAAGCGCAGCGCGATTCCCCGATATATCGCTCGAAATTCGTATCTGATTTGGAATGCTCCGCACGTCTTTTTGAAAGCTCCGTACCATGGCACCGCTCGATACCAGCGCGAATCGCGCCAACCTGCCCATGATTGGCTCGGTCCCCCAGCACACCCACGACGAGATCAACCGCCAGCAGTTCGTCTCGATCCTGCGCAAGCATGTGATGACCGAAATGGCCAAGGACATGCGCGCGGCCTACGACGCGGTCGAGGAACCGGCCTTCAAGAAAGCGCACGGCCGTGCGCCCAAGGACGCCCGCGAGGTGCGCGCGGCGATGATGCATGACGCGCATTTCCGCGCTTACTCGTCGATCCGCTACAACGCCCAGGAAATGACCTGGATGTCGGTGCAGGATGGGGTCGAGCGCGCGTTGCCGGAGCTGAACGAAGTCGCGGCCGCGGTCGCGGCGAGCCCGCGCAACGGCGGAACGCTGCGCCTCAACCCGTCGCTCGAAATTCCCAAAGCCGTTTCATCGCTCGACATTCACCTGATGCCGGGCTGTTTCCATACCGAATACGCCAAGGAAGATATCGCGGTGGCGGCGGTCTACGATCACGGCACGCGCGTGTTCGGCGCGGGGCTGCGGACCGGGCGGCCGAAAACCAAAGGCGGCGTCGCCGATTCCGTCGGCAATTATCTCAAGCTCAAGTATCCGACCTTCAAGCCGAAGCGCATTCTCGATCTCGGCACCACCACCGGCAGCAATCTGTTTCCGTACCTGAAAGTGTTTCCCGGCATCGAGGCCTATGGCATCGACGTCGGCGCGCCGATGCTGCGCTACGCCCACGTCCGCGCCGAGCAGATGGGCGAGGCGGTGCATTTCAGCCAGCAAAATGCCGAGAAAACCGACTTTCCCGACGGCTACTTCGATCTCATTGTGTCGAGCTTTTTCCTGCACGAAATCTCGGTGGACTCGACGCGCAAGATTTTCAAGGAGGCGTATCGCTTGTTGAAACCCGGCGGGTTGATGTCGCACATGGAACTGCCGCCGTCGAACCTGTGCGATCCCTATTACAATTTCTATCTCGACTGGGACGCCTACTATAACAACGAACCGCACTACGCCCGTTTCCGCGCGCAGGACATCATCGGCCTGTGCGCCGAGGCCGGTTTCGCGCGCAACAAGTGCGATCAGATTCGCATCCCCGATCGCGGCGTGGTGTCGGACGAATACTTCGCGGCATTTGCGCGCGGTGAAGTCGAAGCGCCGCAGCACGGCAACTTCGCGAGCTGGTTCATTTTCGGCGCATTGAAGTAAACGCGCACCAGCTTCCAAAACGCAAAACGCCGCAGCTTATCGCTGCGGCGTTTTTATTTGTCGCTTCGCGACCCAAGCCTCAGATCAGCAGCGCCGAGGCGTGCAGATAGGCCGCATCGCGGCGACTGATGCTGCCGGGGGCGAGGAAGCGGGTCAGGAAATTCAATAAAGCGCTCATGGTCGTGGTCCGTTGATCAGGTGTTTGCGGAGAATTTTTCTTCCGGTCCGCTTTGCGGCCCGGCTTCGTCCGGCATCCTCTGCCAGGATGACCGGATGTGCGCCTGGGCCGCTCGCGTGCGGGCCGGAATTCGGTGCCGGTGGTTAGAGGATCTGTGCGGTGGTCGTGACGAAAGCCACTGCCGTCAGCAGCAATGCCGCGCCACCCAGAACCTGGGTCACCGTTTGGACGATCGAGTTCATATGCGTTCTCCTTTGTTTTTGGGGCGCGTCCTGTGCGCCCGAACAGTGAGACATATAATTACGTGGAGCCTTTTTGCGATGCGAAAAGAACGCATGGCTGGCTTACCAACGGCGCATAGGGAATTGAGATAACGCAATGAAAATAAAATGGAATATTAACATCCCAGTAACGTTCGCAAGTGCGAAATGACCGATGACCGGCAGGGCCGGAATCGATGCGAAATTACGGGAAAATCTCGGATTTTCGGCGGCGACCCTATGCGGTCACGAGGGTGATGGTGCGTTCCAGCACCTTCAGCACGTCGTCGAGGCTGTGGCCCTGGGCCAGCTTTTCCTGACGGGTGGTGACGACATAGCGTCCGGCCCGGGTCCGGGAGGTGTTCTTCTTGCCCGGGCTGAGTTTGCTGATCTCGAACAGGGGGCGCTCGAAACTCGACCGGTAGATAAAAAAGCTGGCGCCGTCGGGGCTGTGATTGATGGCGTAGTCGCGCCATTCGCCGCGCATCACGCGGGTGGCGTAAAGGCCCAGCAGCCGATTTAATTCCGAGCGGGTAAAACTTTGGTCAGGGCGCGCCCGCCGATAGTCCGTGATCCGAACGACCGCTGCCGAAACCATGGCCGGTCTTAATCAAAGATGACGAGGCACATGACAGTATCTTTTCACGACTCGCCGGGCCCGATCAAGCGGGCAATTTGGCCCCATTTCAAGGGCCTAACCGGTCAGTATCCGGACGAGCCCTGGGCGTGGTTCTTGCGGTCCGGATCGGGCCGGTCGAAGCAGTTCGCGTCCGCCAAAGTGGCGTAGCAGAACCGGCTGACCTCGGCGACCGCTTCGCCCGGCGGGCGGCTCGCGCACATGAACGACGGCGCCGAACTGCCCGGCGCACCGCAGTGGTACCCGGCGAATTGAGCCATGATGGGGTCGGGTTTTGTGCCGCAGCCCGACAGGGCCGCCGCCAAGACAACGAGAGCGCCAAATGCGCGCATGACCAGATCCTTTCCGCTGATCGTGACCGTGTAGTCGCCCGCCTTCTGGCGGGCAGGGGAAGAGATTACCACCCGCCGCCCGCCGCCGCCACTCCCACCGCCGCAAAAAAACCTGACTTTTCATCGCAAATTAGGGCATTTCGCGCCCCTGCAGGGGTCTCCGGGGCCGATTGCGTTGATCGGGCTAACTTATTATGTTCTGGCGCAAATTCGGTCCTGGACGGCCTAAGGGCGGCGCGGACCGTGGTCCAACGGTCTACCCCGCCTTCTGCGGGCCAAGCCATCCGCCAAGCGTAATTGCGGCACGACATAATTGCGGCACGACATAGAGCAGGTTCACGTGAGCACAAAAAAGGGTGTCCCGGCGCCCGGCGGCAAAGCCGCCCCCGGCAAAGGCGGTCAAACGCCCCAAGAGCAAGACGATCCCGAAGTCCTCGGCCTGATGTCGGAGATCGAGGACGATCTGCGCGCCGAGGAATTCAAAAAACTTTGGAACCGGTACGGCACGTATATCCTGACCTTTGCGACGGTCGTCGTGTTGTCGGTGGCGGGTTTCCAATATTGGCGTCAGCAGCAAGACGCAGCGCGTGCCCAGCTCGCGACCAACTACGAACAAGCCGTGACCCTGGCCGGCCGGGGCCAGGTCGACGATGCGGTCACGGCATTGGCGGCGGTGGCGGGGAAATCGGGCGAAGGCTATGCGATTCTGGCGCAGCTCCAGAAAGCCGCCCTGCTTGCGCAAAACGGTAAGGATCCGGAAGGCGCGCTGGCGGCTTATCGGGCGCTGATGGACGACGCAACGGTCGATCCGTTGTTCCGCGACCTGGCGACGGTCCTCTATGTCATGCACGCCATGGACCGCGAGAATCCCGCGGCGCTCGAGCAGCGTTTGACGCCGATGCTGAATCCGGCGAATGCGTATTACCACTCGGCGGTCGAACTGACCGCGGTGTTGGCCGACAAGCAGGGCGAGTCCGCGCGCGCGTTGCAGCTGATCGATCAGCTGATCACCGACTCATCGACGCCGCAAGGAATCAACCAGCGCGCCGAGGAACTGGCGGCGATTTTCAAATCCCATCAAGACGGGAGTCGAATGGCGGCTGCTGAACCGGATTCGTCCGCACCGGCCGCGCCCGAGACCGCGCCCGAGACCGCACCTGAAACCGCTCCCGCCGCGCCGGCGGCCGAAACACCGTCACCATAAAGAATGGCCATGATGCAGCCGGTTACACCACTCTGGTCGCTTCGCCGCTGCGCCGCCGTCGTTGCGGCGATGCTGGTTCTGTCCGGATGCGGAACCGGTTTGTTTTCGGGCGACGACGACGAGAATCTGCCGGGCACGCGCATCTCGGTCCTTGCGTTGGAACGCGCGTTGCGCCCCGATCTCGACGCCATCAACACCGAGATCCGCCTGCCGCGCCCGGAGGATACCGCGTCGTGGCCGCAAGCCGGCGGACTGTCACACCATGCCATGCATCACATGCTGCTCGGCGCCGCGCCGCGCCGCGTGTGGTCCGAGGATATCGGCACGGGTTCCGGTAAGCGCAACCGTGTGCTTGGCGAGCCCGTAATCGCCGGCGGGCGCGTCTATACCCTCGATGCCGAAGCCGTGGCGCGTGCGTTCGATGAGCGCAGCGGCAAGGAAATTTGGAAGAGCAAGACTGCGCCGAAAATCGAAGACGACGGCAATTTCCTCGGCGGCGGCCTTGGCTACGACAGTGGCCGCATCTTCGTAACCGGCGGATACGCGCAAGTCGTTGCGCTCGATGCCGGCAACGGCCGCGAGTTGTGGCGCGCGGCGGTCGATGCGCCGATCCGCTCTTCGCCGACCATCAATGGTGGCCGGGTGTTCGTCATCACGGTCGAAAATCAGGTGGTTGCGCTCGCAGCCGACGATGGACGCCAGTTGTGGACTTATTCGGGCGCATCGACCGCGACAATTCTCATGGGGGCGGCGGCGCCCGCGGTCGACGGCGGCGTGGTGATCGCGCCGTTCACCAGCGGCGAAGTGGTCGCGCTGCGCGTCGACAACGGTTCGGTGTTGTGGAGCGACAACGTCGTTGCCGTGCGCCGCACCGAAGCGGCGGCCAGCCTGCCCGATATCACCGCGCGGCCGGTGATCGACCGCGGCCGTGTGTATGTTGCCGGGCACTCCGGGCTTCTGGTCGCCATCGACCTGCGCACCGGGCAACGGGTGTGGGAGCAACCGGTGTCGGCGGTCTATCAGCCGTGGATCGCGGGTGACTTTCTCTATGCGGTGACGATCGATAGCGAGGCGGTGTGCGTCGACGTGCGCTCGGGCCGCATCCTGTGGGTGACGCAGTTGCCGCGTTTCGAGGACGAAGAGGACAAGGATGGCCGCATCGTTTGGGCCGGCCCGATTGTCGCCAGCGATCGCGTGATCGTCGTCAGCTCGGACGAGCGCGCGTTATCTCTGTCGCCCTATACCGGGAACGTGCTTGGCACGCTGGAGCTCAGTGCGCCCGCGACGCTGCCGCCGGTGGTGGCGGACGCGACTATGTATCTTCTCAACGACGACGGCGACCTCGTCGCTTATCGTTGAGTTTTCACTGCCAATACGACGATGCCACGCAAAGCCAAATCTTCCGCCGCAAGGTCCGCGGCCGAGCCGACGTTTACCGTCGCCGTGGTCGGCCGCCCCAACGTCGGCAAGT
>JAGREB010000223.1 GCA_020446775.1 Paracoccaceae bacterium | reverse complement strand
CTGGAAGCACCCCACTCGCGGAGGAAACCGCCTTGGCTTGGCGAGTCATCGCAGATCCCGACGGAGCGAAAACCGTGCTTTGGTCGGGCCAACAAATGCTCGGGCCAAACAAGAGCGAGGTGCGCGTGCCTTTCCGCATCGAACCCAACGGTCAGCCCGTCAGTTTTGAGATCGAGGCACCGGACGGGATCACCGCCGGCTGGCGCGACCTGCGCATCCTGCACGTCGGCGACAATCCAGCTGAACCGGCTCCGCCCGGCTTGATCCTCACCACGCCGGCGGAGGAGCTGAATCTCCCGAACGGAAATACGGTTTGGTGGCGGCGACCGGAATCATCATCACCGGGCACGGATAATGGCGCATGGCAGAGCACCCCCTTTGAAACATGGATGCCCGACGCAGGTCTGTCCGGGCCGTGGCGGGCGACCTTGGAAATCGAACCCGCAACCGAGGCTGGCGGCACCACTCCCATCATCATGCTGCTGTGGTGCAAATCCGGACGCCTGGAAATCATGAACCAGTTCGCTCCGCCCGTTACCGAAGGCGAATTCACCGTGCAAGGCGGCCTGCCTGAACGCGGCGGCATGATTGGCATCATCGTGCGCCCGATCGAACCGGGCAAACCGCTCAACGCGAAGCTGCGCATCGTCAACTGGCCGGAGTGACACGACCGGGTATACACATCATGAAACGCGTCTCATGTGCCGCAGTTATCGTGCGCAATCCACAGGGCAAAGTCCTGCTTCTTTTGCGCGATAATCGGGCAGATATCCCTTGTCCCAATCAGTGGACCTTGCCTGGCGGCATTGTCGAAACAGGCGAAACGCCATTGGAAGCTGCTTGCCGCGAGGTTGAGGAAGAAACCGGCCTGCAAGTGACGCCGGTTTCCATCAGTCAATGGGATAGCGTGATGAACAAGGACAAGATAGTCGTGGAGCAACATCTGTTCTACGCAGCCACAACCGCAGATGAGCGAGATCTGATTTTAGGTGAAGGCCAAAAACTGGAGTTCTTTAGCGCAGTCGAGTGGAGAGACCTCAATATCGCATTTGGTTTCAAGGCCGTGCTGGAGCAGCATGCCGTTGGCTCTTCGTAACCACCAATCCCTTGCAATGGTTTGAAGCCACTCTCGTCAAACCCGCGCGAGTTCTCGTCCCACCATTTGGCATGGCCGTGCCATCCGAAGCTCGCTCTGCGAGCGAAGGATGGTGCCCAAGGCGGGACTCGAACCCGCACACCGTGAGGCACAGGCTTCTGAGACCTGCGTGTCTACCAATTCCACCACCTGGGCGCCCGGCCGGCCGGGTTATCATGGACCAGCCCGCTGAACAGGGCGAGACGGATACAGCCTTTTCGCGCCGATTGTCAACGCAACCAGGGAACGGGGCCCGACCTCGGAAATGGGTCCTAACGACCTGTTTTCAAAGCCGGAACGGCGCCCGGTTGCTTGGCTCGGCGAACTATGCAAGTGATCAGCGTAGCACGGCGTCCAACGCCCTGACGGGGAGCGGCACCAACCATGGCGAACGGCTTGATCACGATTTTCGGCGGCTCGGGTTTCATTGGGCGCTATCTGGTGCGGCTGCTCGCGGCCAAGGGCTACCGGGTTCGGGTCGCGGTGCGCGACGCCGAGCGCGCCCTGTTCCTCAAGACCGCCGGGGATCTCGGCCAGATCGCGCTGGTCCCGGCGTCGGTCACCGACCCCGACAGCGTGGCCCGCGCCGTCGACGGTGCGGACGGGGTCGTTAATTTAGTTGGAATTCTCTACGAACGCGGCGCACGGACGTTCGACAAGGTTCATCGTGAAGGCGCGAAGGTCGTAGCGGAAGCCGCCGCCAAAGCCGGTGCGCGCCATTTGGTGCATATGTCGGCGCTGGGCGCCGATGAAAATTCTCCCTCGGCATACGCGCGCAGCAAAGCCGCCGGCGAAGCCGCCGTGAAGCACGCGTTTCCGGGCGTGACCATCATCCGCCCGAGCGTCGTGTTCGGTATCGAGGACGGTTTCTTCAACAAGTTCGGCGCTATCGCCCAGGTGTCGCCGGTTCTGCCTTACTTCACCGACATTGTGCCCCATGCCGAAGGCGGGGGTGGACCGAAGTTTCAGCCGGTATATGTCGGCGACGTGGCCGCCGCGATGGCGGCGGCGCTCGAAGGCGAAGGCCATGCGGGCATCACTTACGAACTTGGCGGGCCGCGCGTCTACGACATGCGGTCGATCCTCGAGATCGTCAATCACGAAACCATGCGCAAACGCCACATCGTCGGCCTGCCGTTCGCGGTGGCGCAGGTTCAAGCGGTGTTCGCCGACCTGTTCGCCAAGATCGTCCCGCTGTGGCCACCGCTGATCACACCCGATCAAGTCAAGCTGCTGAAACAAGGCAACGTCCTGACCGGCAAGAAACTAGGCCTGGATGCATTCGGAATTACGCCGGCCACCGTTGAATCCGTTGTGCCGTTGTATCTGAAACGGTTCCGGCCGGTGCAACAGAACAAGCGGATGCGGCTTGCGCCGAAAAACGGCGGTTAAGAGCGCCGGATCTAAGTTGCGATTTCAAAAATTTTTTGGTTGTTGTCCTCGGGCGTGATCCGAGAGCGACACGGACGAAGACTCAAATCGTCACGTATCCGTAGGCGATCGACAGCACGATCGCGCCGAGGATCAAGCGGTAGACGACGAACGGCGTGAAACTCGAACGCTTCAGCCAGGCCATCATGAAGGCGATGGCGAGAAATCCGGTCACGAACGACAACGCCATCGCCAGCAACGCATCAACCGTCAGGGTGCGATCGTCGGCTTCGTAAAGCTGCAGAATGACCCACAACCCACCGGCGGCGATGGTCGGGATCGACAACAAAAACGACAACCGCGCCGCTTCGGCACGCTCATACCCGAACAAGCGCGCGATGGTCATGGTGATGCCCGAGCGGCTGGTGCCGGGCACCAGCGCCAGAATTTGCGCCATGCCGATCAGGATCGTGTCGACATAGGTGGCATGCTCGACGCGTTTGACCGTCATGGATGTGCGGTCGACCACGAAGAGCACGATCGCGTACCCGAACGTGGTCCACCCGATCACCTTCATCGCCCGCACCGCGTCGCCGATGTAATGTTCAAATGCCCATGCCGCCGCCAGCACCGGCACCGTCGCGGCGGCGATCTGCAGCGCGAGCTTGGCGTTGGGGTCGCGCTTGCCGCGCGCGGCGCGCAGCAATCCGCCGATCATCGCGGCGATATCGCGCCAAAAATAGAGGATCACGGCAAACATGGTGCCGACGTGAACGGCGACGTCCATGGTCAGACCCTGATCGGGCCAGCCGGTCAGCATCGGCACCAGCGCCAAATGGCCGGAGGAACTGATCGGCAGAAACTCGGTCAGGCCTTGGACAACGGCGAGAACGACGATTTGTGTAAGGCCCACGGCTAACCCCAACCGATTGATTTTTGAGCGTTATATCACCTGACCCGAAACCGCCCAAGTGATAGAAGCCGCTCCGCGCGGAAATGGACGCGTCAGGCATGTTTTTGTTTGCGGTTGCGGACCGCAAATATGGCGCGTCCTGCCAAGACGTGAAGGCGGCATTGTTTGCGGCACGGCGCGAAAAATGTTTTGTTAGCCGCAGTTACCATGTCAGGAGCGCGCGGATGTTGAAGGCAGGTTCCGTTGTCATCGCAGCCCTCATATTTGTGACACCGTCTGCATTTGCGCAGCCGTCGGACGGGCCGCAACCGATTGCAATGCCGGCGCCGATACCGCCGCCGCGGGACGTCGAATTTCCGGGAACCATCACGCTGGCGGTCGACGCCACGGACATCGAGCGCCAGATTTTCAACGTCTTCGAAATCATTCCGGTCAAACCCGGTCCGTTGACGCTGCTCTATCCGCAGTGGCTGCCCGGCAATCACTCACCGACCGGCCGCGTCGACCGCCTTGCCGGCCTCACCATCACCGGCGGCGGGCAGAAAATCACATGGACGCGCGACACGGCCGACGTGTTTGCGTTTCATCTGACCGTGCCCGAAGGCGTCACGACGATCGAAGCAAGCTTTCAATGGCTGACGCCGGTCGATGGAAACCAAGGCCGCGTCGTGATGACACCCGAGATGCTCAATCTGCAATGGGAAAAGGCGCTGCTCTACCCCGCCGGGTATTTCGCGCGCCGGATCATGATGCAGCCGAGCCTGCGCCTGCCGGACGGCTGGCAATGGGCCGGTGCATTGGAAGCGTCGTCTCAGGACGGGGCCGACACCGTCTTCAAACCCGTGCCGCTTGAAACCCTGGTCGATTCCCCGCTGTTCGCCGGTGAACACTATTTGCGCCTCGATCTCGATCCGGGTTCGAAGGTTCCAGTGACTCTCAATATTTTCGCCGACGAGCCGAGTTCGCTGACCGTCAGCGCCGACCAACTCAAGATTCACCGCGAGCTGATCGATCAGGCCTACGCCTTGTTCGGTTCGTACCATTACGACCATTACGATTTTTTGCTGGCGTTGACCGAGAAACTGGGCGGCATCGGCCTGGAACATCATCAGTCGAGCGAAAATAGTTTGAGCCCCGACGCGTTCACCGCCTGGGACAAGAACGCACCCGACCGCGATTTGCTGCCACACGAATTCACGCACTCGTGGAACGGCAAGTTCCGCCGCCCCGCCGATTTGTGGACGCCCAACTACAACGTCCCGATGCGCGATAGCTTGCTGTGGGTCTACGAGGGCCAGACGCAGTACTGGGGAATCGTACTGGCGGCGCGCGCCGGTTTCCTGACCAAGCAGGAAGCGCTCGACTCCATCGCCGAGGTGGCGGCGGCATACGACGCGCGCATCGGGCGGACGTGGAAACCGCTGCAAGACACCACCAACGATCCCATCGCCGCCATGCGCCGCCCCGAACCGTGGCGCAGTTGGCAGCGCAGCGAAGACTACTATTCCGAAGGCCAGCTGATCTGGCTCGATGCTGACACGCTGATTCGGGAGAAGACGCGCGGCAAGCGCTCGCTGGACGATTTCGCCAAAGCGTTCTTCGGCATCAATTCCAAAAGCTATGTTCCCGTCACCTACCAATTCGACGACGTGGTCGAGATGTTGAACAACGTCGAACGGTACGATTGGGCCGCGTTCCTGCGCGAGCGCCTCGACGGAAACGGCCCCGGCGCGCCACTCGACGGCCTCAAGCGCGGCGGATATACGCTGGTCTACAAAGACAAGCCGTCGGACTACGTGAAAACCGCCCTCGCCAGTCGCAAATCGTCGGATTTCACCTACTCAGTGGGCTTCAGCGTACGCAGCGAAGGCAAACTTTCGGGCGTCCAGTGGGACGGACCGGCTTATCGCGCGGGCCTCACGGTGGGCGACCAGCTTGTCGCCGTGAATAACATTGCCTATTCGAGCGAACGGTTGGGGGACGCGATCACCGCCGCCAAAGATAGCACCGCGCCGATCGAGTTGTTGGTCAAGGACGGCGATCGCTATCGGACGGTCAAGATCGATTACCACGATGGATTGCGTTACCCGCACCTGGAACGCTTCAGAGGCGTACCGGCACGGCTCGACGACATCTTGAAAGCGCGATAATCAATCAAGCGGCGAAGCGGCGCGCAATCAGATCGAACATCGCGCGTTGTGCCAACGCCTCGCCGCCGGCCGGCCGGCCGGGGCGGTCGGCGGCATTCCAGCCATAGGTGTCGATGTGCGCCCAGGCGGCGCTGTCGCCGACGAATTCCTTCAGGAACAGCGCCGCGGTGATCGCACCGGCGAAGGGTGAATCGCCCGCGTTGTTGATATCCCCGACTTTGCCGTCGATCATTTTCCGGTAGGGCGACCATAACGGCAGGCGCCAGACGGGATCGTGGGTGCGCGACGACGACGCGGCAAAGTCGGACGCCAGCCCTTCGTCGTCGGTAAACAGCGCGGGCAGTTCCGGGCCCAAAGCCGAGCGCGCGGCACCGGTCAGCGTCGCCGCGTCGAGCAATAGTGCCGGCTTTTCTTCGGCCGCCTCGCACAAGGCATCGGCCAGCACCAGCCGGCCTTCGGCGTCGGT
>JAGREB010000222.1 GCA_020446775.1 Paracoccaceae bacterium | reverse complement strand
TGAGCTGCTTGTCGTCGGCCCACGCCGTGCCGTAGATGCGTTGCAGCATCGCGTTCTTGGAATCGCCGCGCCAATAGGCGCCGGCCAGTTTGGTCAACTTGAAGGCTTTGCCCAGCTTGCCCGTCGACGGCAGGTGCGGGCCGCGGCACATGTCGAGCCACTTGCCCTGCTTATAAATCTTGATCGCTTCGCTCTCGGGCAGATCGCGGATCAACTGCGCCTTGTAGGTCTCGCGGATGCCCTCGAAGTATTTGATCGCGTCTTCGCGGTCCCACACCTCGCGCGTAATCTTTTCGTTGCGATCGACGATCTCGCGCATGCGCTGCTCGATCTTGGGCAGATCGTCGGGCGTGAACGGCTCGTTGCGCGCGAAGTCGTAATAAAAGCCGTTCTCGATCGCCGGGCCGATGGTGACTTGCGTGCCGGGGTACAATTCCTGCACCGCTTCGGCCATGACGTGCGCGGCGTCGTGGCGCAAGAGCTCGAGCGCTTCGGGATCTTTCTTGGTGACGATGGCGAGCGCGGCGTCGCGTGAAATCTGCAAGGACAAATCCGACATCTCGCCGTCGATCTTGACGGCGAGCGCGGCCTTGGCGAGCCCGGGGCCGATGTCGGCCGCCACCTGCTCGCCCGTGACCGGGCCTTCGTATTGCCGCACACTTCCGTCCGGCAGGGTAATCGCAACCATGGTTCTGTTATCCGCCTGGGGTCGGGGTGCGCAACGCCGCCGGGACCCTCGAAAAGAGGCCGAAATCTAAGGGTATCCGCCGCCAAGTCAAGGAACGGCCGCCGCGAAATCAGCCGGTTTTGGCGGGGTTTGAAGCGATTTTCGCCCCGACCGGCGCGACAATCTCGCTTAAGCGGATATCGCCCAAACTGTCCCGCCGCACGAGGGTGATATTGCTGCCGCGCGGCCCACGCAGTGCCGGGTCCGAGCCCGCATCGCACAAGACGATACTGCGGCATCCGGCCGTGGCGACCAGGGTCATCAGGCCGCCGTCCGGCCCGATGGCGAGCGCGGCGCCCCAGGCCAGAAACACCAAGTCGCCCGGTGGCGCGACGCCGGTGATATCCACCGCGCGCGGCACGGCCTCGCACACCCGCTTGGCCGTCGGCGAATGCGCCGTCCCGCCGATCAGGACGGGCACGTAACGGTTGGCCGCGATCCATTCGGCGGCTTCGACCACGCGCGCCGCGGGCCAAGGGCCGGCCGGACCGTCGTCAACACAGATCAGCACATAAGGCTCGCTCATCTTGAAGGGCGTGGTGAAGGTCCGCACCTCGCGGGCGACCCAAGATAAATCGGGAGGGGACGGCTCGCCGACACCGGCGCCGCGCAACTGGTCGGCGACGCGGTCGATCAGGTGCATGCCGGCGCGGTTGGGATTGGCATGAGTCATTGCGGTGCCGGGCATCGGTCCGCACCATTTGATCTGCGCGCGTTGGCTCGCCGGCACATGCCAGCCGAACATAACCTTGAATAGCGCGGCGCCCCGAACGCCGTCGCCAAGGTCGTAAACGCACGCGAAGTTCGATGACTGCAAAGCGGCGCGCAATGGCTTGACGCGCCGCCACTGATACCAAACGGCACCGCTGTCGATCAGAACGTCATCGACCGGCGGTACGGTTTTGAGAAGCGCTTCGCTTTCGGAATCGCTTATGACGACCAATTGAGCCGGATCGTGATGTTGCTTGATGACGCCAAGCGCGCTCATGCACAGGACCGCGGCGCCCAGTCCCGGCGGCAGGATCACCAAAACCGGTTGTGTCATGAGGCCGCTCGCGCACCCGCGCCGAGAAGCTCGTCATAGACCGCCAGGGTTTTGGCGCACATTTCGGCTTTGTCGAAAAATTTGCGGACCCGCGACATCGCCGTATCGGCCAGTTTCACGCGCTCATCGGCGGTCAACGACAACGCGCGGTGTACGGCATCGGCCAGCGATACCGGATCGCCCGGTGTAAACAGCCACCCGGTCACGCCCGGCACAATGATTTCGGCAGCCGCGCCATGGGCCGGGGCGACCACCGGGCGTCCCATGGCCTGCGCTTCGGCGACGACCCGCCCGAAGGCCTCGGGCTTGGTCGAGGCCGAGATCACGACATCGCTGGCCAAATATGCCGCCGGTAGATCGTTGCAATCCTCGACCACATGGACCCAATCGGCGACGCCGTACGTCGCGCCCGCATCCTCGATGTCACCCTTGTAAGTGTCGTGCCCTTGGCCTTGGCCGACCATCAGGCAACGCAGCTCTTCGACGCCGTGACGTTTGCGCAACTGGCCGAGCGCCTCGACCAAAAGCACATGGCCTTTCCATGCCGTCAACCGCCCAGGCAACATGATGGTTGGCGTCGTCTCGGTCAGGCGAAGTTTTTGCGACAACTGAATGAGACGCTGCGAACTGACGCTGGACGGATCGAAGACGGCGAGATCGATGCCGCGGTGAATCAATCGAATGCGCTCGGGCGGTGTCCGGTAATCTTCCCGCAGCACGCGCGCGATGTACTCGGAGATGGCAATGACCAGATCGCCGTCCGCCATGACCCGGTTATAGAGCTTCTTAGCGCCGAACGGGCCGGGATCGTAGGCGCCATGGAACGTCGTCACGAAGGGAATGCTGGTTTCAGCCGCCGCCGCCTTGGCGCTCCACGCCGGGGCGCGCGAACGGGCATGGATCAGCGAAACATTGTGATCGCGAATTACCTTGGCCAGCGCGGCCGCGTTGCGTTTGATCGCGAACGGCCCTTTGGCCCCGAGCGGCAGTTCGATATGCATGGCGCCGGCGCGTTCGATCTCGCGCACCATCGGGCCGCCGCGCGACGCCACCAGTGCCCGCCATCCGGCGCTCGATAAAGCGCGGGCGACGTCGACGGTGCCGCGTTCGACACCTCCGGTGACCAGGGCGGGCAAGACTTGCAGGCAGGTTTTCATCGCGGGGCGGGTGCCTCAGTTGTCGAACCCATGCTAAAATTGGCGCAGACGATATCGCCCGCGCGCGCCTTCGATTTACCTCAATCCCAAGGTTTGTAACACGACTGACTTGAAAAACGTTGCATCGGCCATGGCGCGCGAACACGCATTTCTGCATACAAGCGGGGACGACACGATTGCCTACAACCGTTACGAGGGGACGGGGCCGGGCGTCGTATTCCTGCACGGCCTGAACTCGGACCGCGGCGGCACCAAAGCCATGGCGCTCGAAGACCATTGCCGCGAACGCGGTCTTGCTTTCGTGCGCTTCGACATGTTCGGACACGGCCAATCGTCGGGGCGTTTTCCCGACGGCGGCATCACGCGTTGGACGGCGGATACCTTGGCCATCCTCGATCAGGTCACTCAAGGGCCGCAGATTTTGATCGGGTCTAGCATGGGCGGCTGGGTGATGCTGCGCGCGGCGCTCGAACGCCGCGAACGCATTGCCGGTCTGATGGGCATCGCCGCCGCGCCCGATTTTACCGAAGATTTGATGTGGGCGTCGTTCACCGCCGATCAGCGCGCCGCCATGTCGCGCCAAGGTTACATCGACCTGCCGTCAGATTATGCCGATGGACCGTATCGTATCAGCCATCATCTGATCGAAGATGGACGCAAGAACCTGCTGTTGCGCGCGGCGATTCCTTTGACCTGTCCGATCCGGTTGGTGCATGGCCAGCGCGATGCCAGCGTACCATGGTCGACGGCTCAAAAAATTGCCGACAGCGTTGCCGCCGACGACGTCGAAATTTTATACATTAAGGATGGCGATCACCGTCTATCGCGGCCGCAGGATTTGGCGCGGCTGTGCGAAACATTGGATACGCTGATCGCGCGGGTATCCGTTCCATGAGATCGCTCGTCATTCCGACATTGCTGTGGTGCGCAGCGGCGAACGCGCAATCTCTGTTGCCGGACGGCACGCCCGATCCGCGCCTCGAAGACCCGGCCGCAACCTATGCAACCTGCCTCGACATGGCCCGGGCCTATCCGGAACAGGGGCTCGAATTTGCCGGCAAATGGATCGGGCTTGCCGGCGGCGAGCCGGCCAAGCATTGCCGCGCGGTGGCGCTGATCGGACTTGATGAATTCGCCGAGGCGGCGACGTCGCTCGAAGACCTTGCCAGGGAATCGAAGCGCGCACCGGATATCCGCGCCGGTTTGTTGGCCCAGGCGGCGCAGGCCGCATCGATGGGCGGCGATACCGAGCGCGCCTATGCCGATCAGTCCGCCGCGCTCCAATTGGCGCCCGAAGACGCCGACCTTCTGATCGACCGCGCCATGACGCTGGCCGATGCGAAAAATTATTGGGAGGCGATCGACGACTTGAACGCGGCGTTGACGATCCGCGGCGATGACGCCGATGCGCTGGCGTTTCGGGCCAGCGCCTATCGCATGGTCAGCGCCGACGATCTCGCTTTGGAAGACGCCGAACGGGCGGTGGTGCTCGCGCCGGCCAATGTCAACGCGCTGCTGGAACGCGGCATTCTCTATCGAATGAGCGGCCGCGATGACGACGCGCGCCGGGACTGGATCAAGATTCTCGAACTCGCGCCCGATGGGGAACCGGCGCGTTTAGCGCGCGAGAATCTCGAAAAGCTGGACGTACAACCGGACGCGAAACCGCCCGGATAAGAATCCCGATCTAAAAATCCAAATCCGCGTAGACCGGGGCCGGGGGTATCCCGGGCAATGAATCGGCCAGCAGGCAACGGAAGCTCGGCCGCGACTTAAGGCGCGCGTACCACGCCTTGGCCTCGGGGTGATCGTCCCACGGGACGTTGCCGGTGTAATCGATCAACGACAAATGCGCCCCGGCGGTCAGGTCGGCGATGCTGAGGTCGTCGCCTGCAAGCCAGCTGCGGCGGTCGGCGAGCCAGCCGATTTGGCGCAGGTATTCCAGCAGGCGCGCGCGGCCGTCCTTCAAGATGCGCGCGTCGGGCGCGGTCTGGGCGACGAACCGTTTGATCAGCAATTCTCCGGCGATCAGCTGGGTAACTTCGGTGAAGAAGTCGCGGTCGAACAGCGCCGCCAGCCGCCGCGCCTCGGCGCGGCGTATGGGATCGCGGCCGATCAACGGCGGGTCGGGGTAGGCGTCCTCCAGGTATTCGGTAATGACGCCGTCGTCTGTCAGGGTCATCGACTCGCCGTCGATCAACACCGGCACGTCGCCTGCCGGATTGATCTTCAAGAACGCCGGATCCTCGCGCCAAGTTTCCTGCACGACCTCGTCGAACGGCAGCTTTTTTTCGTGCAGCATCAGGCGAATGCGGCGCGCGAACGGGGAAAGCGTGTGATGATAGAGCGTGCGCATATGTCAATCGTTCCAGCGCGGCAAGCGCCAACGCTGTGTCGGCAAGCGCCAACGCTGTGCCGCCAAGGGCCGCAGGCTGTTTAAAGCAACGGGCGCGAAAGGGGAACCCGCTTTTCGGAACGTTCACGCGCAAATCGCGCGATATCGGTCAACGCGAAAACCGAAAATGTGCCGAGACGAAATTTATGTGAATTGTGGCGCCGACTAGTCGTCGGCGTTGGCGTAGACGGACTTCACCAATTCGGTGAGGGTGACGCCGATTTTATCGCCCGCCGTCACCACGACTTCGCCGCGCGCGATCAGGATGTCGTTGGCATAAATCTCGACCGGATCCGAGGTCTTCTGTTCAAGTTCGACCACGGCGCCACGGCCCAGCTTCAGGAGCTGGTGAACACGCAAATTCGACTTGCCGAGGACGACCGAAATGTCGACATCGACCGTATGAATCGCTTCTTTCTTTTTCTCGCCGTCTTCTTCGTCGTCTTTGCCGGCCATGCCACTTACCTTGCCACTTGTCGTGCCGAACGCGGTGCACGCAGTCTACGGCGACCCTAACCTCGAAGAAAACAGTTAAGAAGTCATTAGTTGCCGGAACCCACAGTGCCGCGCACTCAATCATCGGCGGTCATTTTCAAAGCCGTGGCGGCGGCCAAAAGGTCGCGGGTGTATGGATTTTGCGGGTTCGACAGGATTTGCGCGACCGGGCCATGCTCACGGACGGTACCGTCTTTCATCACCACGACTTCGTCGGCCATGGCGTGGATGACCCTCAGGTCGTGGGTAATGAATAAGTAGGCCATCCGGTGCCGGTCTTGCAGCATTCGCAAGAGATCGATGATCTGCGCCTGGACCGAGACATCGAGCGCGCTGGTCGGTTCGTCCAGCATCAACACCTTAGGTTTGAGCACCAGCGCCCGTGCGATGGCGATGCGCTGGCGCTGCCCGCCCGAGAACTCGTGCGGAAAGCGGGTCAACATCGCCGGGTCGAGCCCAACCTCGCGCAAGGCGTCGGCGCACATATCTCCCCGGGTGGCGCGATCGCCGATCCCGTGCACCCGCAAGCCCTCGCCGACGATATCACCAACGGTCATGCGCGGATTAAGCGCCCCGAACGGATCCTGGAACACCAACTGCATGTGACGGCGCAGCGGCCGGATATCGTGCGCGCGCAATCCGTCGATGCGTTTTCCCTCGAGTGTGATCGCACCTTGGCTCGCCACCAGCCGCAACAGGCCGAAGCCCAATGTCGTCTTGCCGGACCCGCTTTCGCCGACCACTCCCAGAGTTCGTCCCGGGCGCAGCGTCACGTCCACGCCATCGACGGCCTTGATGTAACCGACGGTGCGCTTGATGACGCCGCGTTTGATCGGGAACCAAACTTTCAGCTTCTCGGCCGTCATCACCGGGTCGCCGTCCGACGGCCGCGGCGGCGCGGGTTTAGGCTGCGCCGCGATCAGGTGCTTGGTGTAGTCGTGTTGAGGACGGGCGAATATGTCCGCGACCGGTCCTTGTTCGACGATCTCGCCGTTCTTCATCACGCAAACTCTATCCGCGACCGCTTTGACCAAGGCCAGGTCGTGGGTAATGAACAACAGCGCCATGCCGAACTCGGCGCGCAAATCGCGCAGCAAATCCAGGATCTGCGCCTGAATCGTAACGTCGAGCGCGGTAGTCGGTTCGTCGGCAATGAGAAGGTCCGGCCGATGGGCCAGCGCCATGGCGATCATTACCCGCTGGCGCTGGCCGCCGGACAATTCGTGCGGCAGCGTGTCGATGCGCGTCTCGGCATCCGAGAGCCCAACGCGCTGTAGCAATTCTATCGTTCGCGCGCGCCGCTCGACCGCCGTCATGGTGCTGTGCAGGGCGAGGCTCTCGCCGATTTGGCGGCCGATCTTGTGCAGCGGATTAAGCGAGGTCATGGGTTCTTGAAAAACCATGCCGACGCGGTTTCCGCGTACGCTACGCACCACGCGATCCGGCGCACCGATCATCTCCTGAGCGTCGAAAACGACACTCCCCGACGGATGATGCGCGCGCGGGTACGGCAGTAATTGCAGTGTCGACAGGGCCGTGACGGTCTTGCCCGAACCGCTTTCGCCGACCAATGCCACCGCTTCCCCGCGATGCACATCGAAGCTCACGCCTTTCACCGCCTCGACCGCGCCATCGCCGCGCCCGAAGCGTACGGAGAGATCCTTGACCGAAAGAAGGACCGGGTCGTTCATTGGAAGGTCTTGCGCGAATCAAAGGCGTCGCGCACCGCTTCGCCGACAAACACCAGCAAAGTCAGCATCACGGCGACGGCGAAAAACCCGGTCAAACCCAGCCAAGGTGCTTGGAGGTTTTCCTTGCCCTGGCGCAATAGTTCGCCCAGCGACGGCGAACCCGGCGGCAACCCGTAACCGAGGAAGTCGAGCGACGTGAGCGCGGTGATCGCGCCGGCCAGGATGAA
>JAGREB010000221.1 GCA_020446775.1 Paracoccaceae bacterium | reverse complement strand
GGTGGTACTTCACGTCGCCCGAGCCTTCGACGTCTTCGGGGTTGGGCGAGTTGCCCTGGAATTCCGAGAACAGCGCGCTGAACGGCTTGTGCATGACATTGACCAGCACGTTCAAGCGGCCGCGGTGCGCCATGCCGAGCACCACTTCCTTGACGCCCAGCATGCCGCCGCGCTTGAGGATCTGTTCGATGGCCGGGATCAGCGCTTCACCGCCGTCGAGGCCGAATCTTTTTGTACCCGTGTACTTGATGCCGAGAAATTTTTCGAAACCCTCGGCCTCGGTCAGACGCTCCAGAATGGCTTTCTTGCCTTGCGGCGTGAATCGCGGTTCGAGCCGGTCGGTCTCGAAGCGCTTCTGCAGCCACATGCGCTGGTCGATGTCCTGGATGTGCATGTACTCGACACCGATGGTGCCGCAGTAGGTTTGTTTGAGCGCGTCGACGACCTCGCTGAGTTTCGCTTTTTCGAACCCCAACACACCGCCAAGCACGATCTCGCGGCCCAAATCGGCGTCGGTAAACCCGTGATAGGTGTAGTCGAGTTCCGGATGCGAAGGGTTCTTGGTCAGCTTGAGCGGATCGAGGTCGGCCAGCTGATGCCCGCGCGTACGGTAGGCGCGGATCAGCGCCAGCGCCTTGATCGAGTCCTCGGCCTGTTGCAACAACGCCGCCTGGCTGGCGCCCTTGCCGAGGCCTTGCACGGCGGCGGCGACTTTGGCGGTCGCCGGCTTTTCTTCGCCGTTCGCGGCGCCGATCACTTCGGCATCGGACGGCGCCCAGCTCGCGCCTTCGAGTTCCTTCAGGATCTCGCCCGCATCGTCGCCCATATCGGCGAAGAATTTCGACCAGCTTGGATCGACGGCAGCCGGGTTTTTCGAATATTGCGCGTAGAGTTCGCCAAGAAATGTGGCGTTGAGACCGGAGAGAAAGGTGGTGTCCACGGTTGGCTTCCTTTTGGACGGCCGGGTGCGCGGGGGAGCCCTATCGGTGTCCCAACCGGCACCATTTTGCGAATGCGGCCTTGTCGTTGGCAGTCATAACCTAAATAACTGCCACAAACAACGCGGGTTCGCTGATTTTTTCGGGCTAAAAGCCTTAAATTTCAGGTGGGTAGCCCCTTGGGCCCACGGGGATATCCACAGCCCATCCCGAGTCGGCCGCTAGCGTCCGGTTCATGCTAGGCCGCCGCTTTGGCCGCCGCCTCGATCTTGGCGATCATCGCGTCGACGGTGATGACCTGGGCGAAGGCGAACTCGAGGGTGGCGATGACCGCCGCCTTGATCTCCTCGGCCGTCAGCCCGCCGATGCCGCGGTTGCCGACCCCATCGCTGAGAAAGAATACCTTGTAATCGCGCATACAGGCTTCGCGCGCCGTGGTGTCGCAACAGACGTTGGTGGCAATTCCGCCGATGATCACCGTATCGATCCCGTTGGAGCGCAGAATCAGATCGAGGTCGGTGCCGGTGAAGGCGCCATAGCGCGGCTTGATAAGTTTAATGTCGGTCGGGTCAATATGCAGGCGCTTGGAGAATTGCACCGGTTCGCTTCCGGCGGTGATGCCGCCGCGCGACATCTGGTGGCTTTGCATGTACGCGCCGACAACTTGGGTGGCGCTGCCGCGGTTCGATTGATCGGCGCGCAGTTCTTGCGCGGTATGGATGACCTTGATTCCGGCGGCGCGGCATACGGCGGCCAGTTTATTGGCCTGTTCCACCACTTGCGGCCCGTTGGGCGAGGAAATCGAATAGCCTTCCACGAAGACGTTCTGAAGATCGACGTTGATGTACGCGGTCGTCTTCGGGTTGACGGGCCAATCGATCATCGTTTTGTCTCCCGGGTTACGCGCTCAATTCTCGACGTCGTCGACGTCGACTTGGCCCGACATACGCCGGCGGAACAGCGAGAACGACATGCCGATGGCCATGATGGTCGCGAAGACCACCAGGATGATCCATGTGAGTACACCGCCGGCGGCCAGATCGAGAATTCCGAAATCCACCAGGACCCAGATCAGGGCGGCGAAGAACGCGCCCGCGAGCACCAATCCGATGGGGCCGATCGAGTACCACGTCGCACGCGCATAGATGACGAACAGGATCAGCAAGACCACGCCGACCAGCGCCTTCATCGGCAACATGCCGTCGACGTCGGTGATCCAGCTGAAATAGGAATAACTGGTGGGATTGAACGTGCCGAGGACCATGACCATGGCCAGCACCCAGCGCCACAAGAAGCCTTCCCACGTCAGTCCCGTTTTCGCCATGATCCATCCCCTCCGCCGTAAAGGCGGCCAGATTAGCGCGCGAATGAGAACGGTGGGAACCGGTTTTCCGGCACAATTCGCAGCGATTGACCGTCGCGGCGGTTGACCGTTGCGGCGGTTGACCGGGGTCATGGCCTCGCACGCGCTAAACGCGTATCGATGGCATCATGAAACGTATTCTCGTTCTATATGGCACGTTGCACGGTCAGGCCGCGAAAGTTGCCGCGCGCATCGGTGAACGTTGCCGCGCCGTGGGCCACCAAGCCGACGTGATCCGCGACCGCGACCTGCCCGGAAGCGCCAACCCGGACGATTACGACGTGATCCTGGTGGTGGCGTCCTTCAACAACGGGCGTTACCCGAAAGCGCTCACAAAATGGATCGCCGCGCACGCAAAGCCCTTAAGCGCGATGCCGAGCGCGTTCTTCGCGATCAGCGGGGCCGCTTGCGATCCCACGACCGGCGAACGCGACGCGGCGTCACAAAGCGGTCCGTTTCTGACGAAGGTTGGATGGACGCCGCGGCGGATCGAGCATGTCGCCGGTGCGTTTCCCTTCACGAAATATTCCTGGTTCGAGAAGTGGGTGATGAAGACGATCCTCAAGCGCGGCGGCCATCCTCATGACACCAAGGTCGATTATGAATATACCGACTGGCCGAAACTCGACCGCGCCGTGACAGGATTTTTGGATACGCTTACCTGACCGACACCAAATCGGCGCGTGCGCCTTTACGGTCGTGCACCAGCTTCAGCGTCACGGCCTGCCCGGCTTTAAGCTGCAATGGCTTCGGAAAGGTATAGAGCAGCGGCGTCCAGTGCGGCGTACGCGTCCCTTTGGGACCGAGCGGCGGATTCTCATATTCGGTGACGCCGTCCATCGACAGCCACAACCATTGCACCACACCCTGCGCCAATCCGGCCTGCGTCACTGGAACTTCGATTTCGCCTTCCGCGGCCGGCCAAACCGAATCGTCCTGAAAATCGAACGCGAACAGATCGAACGGTTCCGACAGCCAGGTCAGCGCCGTGTTGGGCGCGTCGAGATTCATCAACGGCGGGGTGAAGGTATTGAACGGTGACATGTCGAAACCGGCAACCGTGCCCATGCGCGTGAGGGCAAGCAATGAATCGCTCTCGACGACGGCGCCGCGCATGACACCCACGGCGGGGATCACGCGGGCGGACGGCGTCAACAGCCGCGCCTTGGCGTCCTCGATGGACGGCAGCACATCTTCCGATAACAGTTGCGCCGAAAAGATTTCCGCGATCAAGACATCGGCGGGTTTCGGCAGATCGGCCCCGACCTCGACCTGCCAGGACGGCTTCTCGATGACGGTGATCTTTTCGGCAAACCCATTGCGGTGGATGGTCGCGCGGGCAATCGCTGCAATGGCAGG
>JAGREB010000220.1 GCA_020446775.1 Paracoccaceae bacterium | reverse complement strand
AGGTCATGTTCCGCGGCAACGTGGTCATGCGCGGCTATCTCAAGAATCCTACGGCGACCGAAGAGGCGCTGAAGGACGGCTGGTTTCATTCCGGGGATCTCGGCGTGATTCATCCCGACGGCTATATCCAGCTGAAGGATCGTTCGAAGGACATCATCATTTCGGGCGGCGAAAACATCTCGACCATCGAAGTCGAAGGCGTGCTGTTCCAGCATCCGGCCGTGCTTGAGGCCGCCATCGTGGCGCGTCCCGACGATCACTGGGGCGAAACACCGTGCGCTTTCGTGACATTGAAAGCCGGGCAAAGCGCGACCGCCGAAGAGATTATCGCGTTTTGCCGGGAGAACTTGGCCAAGTTCAAGGTTCCCAAGACGGTGATCTTTACCGATTTGCCCAAGACGTCGACCGGTAAAGTTCAGAAGTTCGTGCTGCGCGAACAAGCCAAAGCGCTGAAATAGGGGAAGCGCCCCGTCTGTTCGAAGACCGCAAACGCGGTAAGATGTGCCGGCGAACGGTGCTTCGACAGCGAGCTGACGCGTGCCCGACGATTCCCGATTTCAGAATTCGGCTTTGCCGCCGGCCGCGGCGACCAAACCCGCATCTTCGTTCTTTTCCGGCCTAGTGCCGCCCGACCGGCCGCAGGCGTTCGTGCTCGCTCAAATTCGGCGCGGGTACACCGGCCGCGTATTCGGCTTGATGGTTCTGATCGCCATCGTCGCGATCATGGAAAGCGCCCAGCCATTCGTCATCGGCGCGTTGATCAATGCGATCTCCGGTGCGATCTCCGGTCAATCCAGCGGGACCGGCGCACAAACCTCGCCGTGGTTGATATTCGCCATCCTGGTCGGGATCTGGGCCGCGATCCCCGTGATCGGGCGCATCTACCAGGCGATGCACACGCGTGTGCTCTTTAGACTGCGCATGCGCATCTTCGACGAATTGTTCACATATTTGCTGGGTCATGCCCCGCGCTATTTCATGGACGAGAGCACCGGCAATTTGGCCCACAAAGTCCGCCAGATCGGAAACGCGACCATCGCGTGGATCGAGACGACATGCTCCGTGTTCACGCGCATCGCCGTTCTCCTGGTCGTTGCGACCGTACTCGCGGGGCGTGCGGCCCCGATCCTCTTGGTCCCGTTTGCCGTTTTCCTCGCCGTATTCCTTGCGGCGGCGCTGATCTTCGCGCGGCGTTGCCGTCCGTTCGCGATCGACGGCGCGCGCGCGGGTTCGGCGCACGCCGGCCGGCTTGCCGACGCGATATCCAACTGGGACGCGATCTTGAGTTTCGCCCGCGCGCCGTTCGAGCGCCGCCTGATCGAACCCTTTGCCGACCGGGAACGGACCGCCGGGATCAAATGGCGCACGGAGTTGGTGAAGATGCGGATTACCTTGAGCGGTCTTAATCTCCTATTCCTGATCGCGATTGCCGCCGTCACTTTGCAACGCACGCTCGCCGGAACCATGGCAGTGGGCGATTTCGTCGCTATCATCTCGGTCGGTGCTTTGATTGCCGGTTATATCGTCACGATGGGCGATGCGATCCTGTCGGTCCAAGAGTGGTATGGCCAGCTTGCCGACGGCCTCAAGACCATCGCCGCCCCGCACGAGATCGAAGACGTTCCCATGGCGGTGCCGCTTGCGGTCGACCGCGGCGCCATCGCCATCGAAAACGTCACGTTCAAGTATCCCGATCGCACGCCGGTCTTCGAAAATCTCTCATTGTCGATCGCGCCCGGAGAACGCATCGGCTTGGTCGGTCCGTCGGGCGCGGGTAAGAGCACGTTGATACGTCTGATCCGGCGGCAGTTTCCGTTGACCGAAGGGCGCATCGCCATCGACGGACAGGATATCGCCGGGGTGACCTGGAACTCGCTGCACGAGAACATCGCCGAGGTACCGCAATCGCCCGGCATGTTTCACCGCTCGGTGCGCGATAACATTGCCTATGGCCGACTCGGTGCTAGCGAAGAAGACATCGTCGCTGCGGCTAAACTCGCCCACTGTCACGATTTCATCGCCGCGCGCGACCAGGGTTACGATGCCGTCGTCGGTGAAAAGGGCATGAAGCTGTCGGGCGGAGAGCGTCAGCGCATCGCCATTGCCCGTGCATTCCTGAAGAACGCGCCGATCTTGATCCTCGACGAGGCGACCTCGTCGCTCGACAGCGAGGCCGAACACCTCATTCAAGACGGTTTGATGAAATTGATGGAAGGCCGGACTGTTATCGCCATCGCCCATCGTTTATCGACCATCATGTCGATGGACCGGATCGTCGTGCTCGATCGGGGCCGGATTGTCGAGCAGGGTACGCACGGTCAATTGCTGGCCGCGGATGGTACATATGCGCGGCTGTGGGCGCGCCAAGCGGGAGGCTTCCTATGACCAGTGCGACGATAGTCTTACATCAATTCGCGCCCATGTACGGCCTGCCGAACCCAAGTCCGTTTTGCATCAAGCTGGAAACTTATCTGCGCCTCGCCAAGCTCGAATACACGGTCGCAACCTTGAAAGGCCCGCCGCGCTCGCCCACCGGCAAAGCGCCATACATCGAAATCGACGGCGAGGTGCTGTGCGATTCGGGCTTAATCGTCGCCGAGCTCGAGCGCCGTTATGGTCATCCGGTCGACGGCAAATTGACTTTGAGCGAGCGCGCGCAATCGCTGGCGTTTCAACGAATGATGGAGGAACACCTCTACTGGGCCGCCGTCTACGCGCGTTGGCTAGATCCGGAGAACGCCCAAGCCATACGCGGTTACATTCGAGATGTGACCGGAATCCCCGCCGTGCTGATGCCGATTGTCGGGCCGTTGATCCAGCGTAGGATCAAGGCGACGCTCCTTAACCAAGGCCTTGGCCGCCATCCGCCGCAGACAATTTGGCGTTTGGCGATGGCGGACGTCGATGCGCTTGCGCATTGGCTCGGTCAACGCCCATGGGCGTTCGGCGATTCACCGACGACCGTCGATGCGGTTATGTTTGCGTTCATAGCGTCCGTTGTCCGGACGCCGTGGGATTTTCCGCTCAAAGCGCATACTGTGAAGCATCGTAACCTTGTCGATCACACGCAAAGAATGCTTGCATCCTGTTTTCCGGAACTTGCAACTTCATGATCACGTCGGCCCACACGCTTGCTCTGCTCGCGTATAGTTTCCTGATCCTATTCCACGTTTCGTTGGCGCCGATCGTCTTCAACGAGATCAGCCACCGGCTGGTCTGGTATATCGGTACGGATTTCGGTGCGGTCGGGTTTGTGGCCGTCAACGTCGCGGCCCGGCGCGCCGTACCGTCAGACCGCGTGGTGTGGTGGATGTGCCACGCGTTCAATGCCGGTTTCGTCGTCTTCGACAGCTTGAACCTGTACGCCGTGCCGCAGGCGGTCAACATCGTCGTCCTCGCCATCGCGGTCACGGTCGCGGTGACGGCGTGGGCGGTCGATCTTTCGCGCCGCCCAAGATTGAATCCCGGATTCAAAACTTCGACTGCGGCAGCGCCGGGTGAACCGCGGCCGCCGGTCGACAATGGGCTTGCGCTGCCGTCAAAAGGCGCGGAAATCTAATTTTTGACAGGGGGGCCGCGGCAAGTTGGCCCCCGTTCCCAGCGGAGGACGGCATGGCGGCGCGCAAAGCGAAAACCAAGCGCAAGATCGCGAAGCGGGTGAAGACGGCGCGCGGCTCACGCCGCGCGACTTATCCGAACGCCCGCATTCTCGTATCGACGGCGTGGCTCGACAAACATCTCGACGATCCGAATTTGCGCATCGTCGATTGCAACGTCGCGATGACGATCAATCCCCAAGGCGGCTACGAAATCCGCAAAGGCCGCGACGACTGGGCGGCCGCACATATTCCGGGCGCGACCTTCATCGATTTGGTCGAGGAATTGGCCGCGCCGCATCCCAAGCTGCGTTTCATGATGACGCCGCCCAAGCAATTCGAGCGCGTGGTTTCCGCCCACGGCATCGGGAACGATCACACGGTCATATTGTACAGCCGTGGCGCCAACTATTGGGCGACGCGTTTGTTCCTGATGTTCCGCGCCATGGGGCATCGCAAAGTCCGCGTACTCAATGGCGGCTGGGACAAATGGGTCGCTGAAAACCGCCCGGTCACCGACAAGGTAAAACGGATTGCCAAGGCGAAATTCACGGCCAAGCCGCGCAAGGGTCAGATCATCGGCAAGGGCGATGTGTTCGCCGCGCTCGGCCGGTCCGATACCTGCATCATTAACGCGCTGCACCCCGACGTTCACTCGGGCCGGAAGCTTAGCCCGGCTTATCGGCGTCCCGGCCACATTCCGGGCTCGGTCAACGTGTACTCGCTGGAACTGATCGATCCCGTGACTAAGGAATTTCTGCCGGCGGCCGCACTGCGCAAGAAGTTCAACGCCGTCGGCGCCTTGAAGAAGAAGCGCGTCATTACCTATTGCGGGGGCGGGATTTCGGCGACGACGGATTCGTTCGCGCTGCTTTTGCTCGGGCACAAGAATGTCGCGCTGTACGACGGCTCCATGACCGAGTGGGGTCCCGATCCGGCAATGCCGATCGAGGCGGACACCTGACCGTCAGCGGTCTTCGATCGCTTCCGTCCACGCCGTGCGATAGGTATCCCGCAAAACGTTCTTTTGCACTTTGCCCATGGCATTGCGCGGCAGGGCATCGGCGAACACGACCATTTTCGGAATCTTGTAGTTGGCGAGTTGATCTTTAAGCGCCGCGCGCACATCCGATTCGGTTAAGGCCGCCGCACCCGGCTTCATCGTCACCACCGCAAGTCCGGCTTCGCCAAAGTCGGCATGCGGCAGGCCGACAACCGCCGATTCGTCGACGCCGGGCAAAGCGTCGATGCACGTCTCGATTTCCTTCGGGTACACATTGAACCCGCCCGAGATGATCATGTCCTT
>JAGREB010000219.1 GCA_020446775.1 Paracoccaceae bacterium | reverse complement strand
GGCCGTGGCGTGACGGCCGGAATTTCGTATCGGTGGTAGGGAGAACGACCCAATGGGATTTACGATTTACACGGGCACCATCGATTTGACCGAACCGGACGGAAAGCGCTTTCACTACGAGCGCTTCATCCTCACGAAGAATCCCGACGGATCGCGCACTTTGCGCACGCTGACCCAAGCGCCCAAAGGCGATCTGTTGCGCGACGTCAACCAAATGGTTGCCGCGGATTGGCGCCCGATCGAAGCCATGGGCCGGCTGTTCTTCAAGAACGAAGCGCAGGGCACGGTGTTGCGCCGTGTCATCGGCGATAAACTCCATTCATATGTTTGGACCCAAGGGTCGGAGGTCGATTATCAAACCTTCGATGCGCCGCCGAAAATGATGGTCGGGTTTCATCCGATTTTTCATGACGGATGGAAAATGTGTTACATCGACACGTCCAATCATGATTATCAGGACATGCTGACCCACACCGTGTCCAATTCCTGGAACGGCAAATCGCTGGGTCACGGTGTGAAAGTCAAAGGCAAGGCCAAATTCGAAGGGCGCGAGAAAGCCACGGTAAAGGCCGGCACATTCGAAACCGAGCGCTTCACGTGGCAAACCTCCTTCGGCAAGGAACTGCACATCTGGCGCAGCGGCCCCGATCATATGTTCGTCAAGCTGGTGGTTGCCAAAGGCGATAAGGAAGGTTCGGTCTACGAACTGGCGTCGTACAACGAAGAAAAAGTCGTGTGGCCCTAAGCCGCACCGCGCGCGGCCGCGGATGCGGCCTCGATCAGCGGCGACGCACACGGACCCGGGCCGGTCCCCATATGCATAAAGTTATGCGAGTACCCGAAACCCATCTTGATGTCGGGATCGGCGAAAGCGCACGAACCACCGGCACCGAAATAACCGAAGCAGCGTTCCCCTGAACCCATCGGTGTCGCCGGTGGACAGTTCAATTCGAACCCGGTCGAGAAACGTAATTCTGCATTGAAGATGGGATCGTGGCCACGCACGGTTTCGACGCCGGCAAGGCCCACAATCTCGGGCGACAGAATACGCGTGCCGTCCAATTCGCCGCCGCGCGCCAGGCATCCGTAAAGGCGCGCCATCGCGCGCGCATTGGTATGCGATGTTCCCGACCCATTCTCGGTCTTGCGCCAGCGCAAGTTATTGTAATCCTCTGCGGGATCGCGGCCCTTCATGCTGCGCACGATCAGCGCCTCGGGGTTCTTACGCATGTATTCGGAGAACCCTGTCGACGGTAATTGATACACCGTCGCAAGGCGTGCGAGGTCGCTGTCGGCAACACCGAGGTGCCAATCGAGCCCAATCGGCGCGGCAAGATCCTCGCCGAAGGCCTGCCCCATGCGGCGGCCGCCATTGACCTTCTGGCACAGCCCTCCGGTCAAGTAGCCGTGCGTCATGTTGAGATACGCGGATTTTTCGCCCGGCGGCCAATTCGGCGCACTCGATTCCAACGCGGCGATCATCGTGTCCCAATCGTAGATATCGCCCACCTTGAGATCGGCATCGACATAGGTCAGGGCCGCGCGGTGATCCAAGATATGGCGCACCAGTATCTTTTCTTTGCCGTTTTGTCCGAACGCCGGCCAATAACGCGCGACCGGCGCGTCGAGATCGAGCTGGCCTCGGTCGATATGCATCAAGGTCAGCACCGCGCCGATCGTCTTGGACACCGACCAGCAACAACATAGCGTGTCCTTGTCCCACACCCGTCCAGTCGCAACGTCGGAATATCCGCCCCATAGATCGACGACCATTTCACCGTCGATCATAACCGCGCATGACGCGCCGACATCGCCGGCCTCGCCGCGGGCCAAGAAATTCCGCTCGAACGCATCCGCAACCATTTGAAAAGCGGGGTCATAGCGGCCGAAGAGCTGAGGCGTCTTACCGGCGAGAAAAGGATTCATGGGACGAGATTTAGGGTGGATGGCGATGCGCGATCTTCCTACCATGCCCCATCCGCGCCAGCCACACCGCCGATTAGGACAATGTTCAGCCGCATCACCGCCCTCCTCGCCGGATCCGCCGAGCCTCCCGATACGCGCCGACGCGACGACCTCGAAATGTCGGTTGCGGCACTCTTGGTCGAAGCGGCCCGCATGGACGACGCATTCGATCCGGCCGAACGAACAATGATCGAAGAACTGTTGATGCAACGGTTCGAATTGACCACGCCCGAGGTTCGTCACTTGCTGACGCAGGCCGAAGACGCCAGCAACCAATCGGTCGAGTTGTTCGGCTTTATCCGCGGCATGGTGAAAAAACTCGACTACGACGACCGCGTTCATCTGATCGAAATGCTTTGGGACGTGGCGTATGCTGACGGTGAACTCAGCCCCGAAGAAGACATGCTGATCCGGCGCATTGCGGGACTGATTTTCGTCGAAGACAAAGACCGCGGCGCGGCAAGGCGGCGCGTTTTGGATCGCATTTCGCGCAACACTTAGTTTCGAAAACGGGCAAATTCGGGGGAAAGCATGAAAGCGGGACTGGCGTTCGGAATCGCCCTGGCAATGGCCGCGCCTTTTGCGGTGCAAGGCCAAGATTCCATGGGCATGACCAAGGGGACGCTCGAAAATCTCGGCGAAGATACCTATGGCTGGCGGGTCGGTACCGCGCGCAGCCTCATCGTGGTGGGCGAAGACGGCGTATTATATGTCGATCCGATCAGCCCCAGGGTCGCCAAGGACGGCCTCGCCGCTGTCCGCACCATCACCGACAAGCCGATCAAGTATGTGGTCTATTCGCACCAGCATTGGGACCACATTCTCGGCGCAAAAGTCTTCAAGGACGAAGGCGCGACAATTGTCAGCCACGTCGCGTGTCTAAAACATTTCTATCGCCACCCGCATCCGGATCTCGTTTTGCCCGACATGACGATTGAATCGGGCGACACGTTATCGCTCGGCAATCGCGACGTGCAAATGCTGTACTTTGGGCCCAATCACGGCGACTGTCTGGTTGTTCCATGGATCAAGCACCTCGGCATGCCGTTCGTGGTCGATCTGGTCACACCGGGATTTATCGGTATCGGTTTGATGCCCGATTACGATCCGGGCGAATGGGTCCGCAGCCTGAAGGAAATCGAGCGATTGCCGTTCGAACAATTCATCGCCGGGCACGCCACGGCCATTTCACCGAAGTCGGTGCTGGCGGAACGGCGCATGTTCCTGGAGGACATCATGGCCATCGTCAAACGCGAGCACGATGCCGGCACGCCGATGGACGAGGTCGCGGCCAAAATCGACTTGCCGCAATACAAGCACTTGGCCGGTTATGGCACCAGTTTCCCGGATTTCGTCAAACGTCTTTACACGTATTACAATATCGGCTGGTGATGGCGCGACGCCACGCATGAAAACGGCGCCGGTCTCGCAACCGGCGCCGTTTTTCTACCATCTGTCGCAGCTGACTTATTCGTCGCCGCCCATCATCTTCTTCGCCTTGCCCATGGCCTTTTCGCTCATTTTTTCCTCGGCCATGGATTCGCCTTTCTCCATGCCTTCTTCGGCCTTCTCCTTGGCCTGGGCTTTTGCCTGACCCGACATGCCGCCCATTTGGCCGCCGCCCCGGCCGCGCATAGCCGCCATGGCTTGCTTGCAGCCTTCGGACGTTTTGTCGCGGTTCTGCATCATGCATTGCATGGTCGGCTGGCCCGGTTTGACACCAGCGCACAGCGTTTCCATGTCGGCCTTGCAAGCATCGCGCATGGCCGGATTGTGATTTGCAGGTTGTGCGGAAGCTGGCGCTGCGGCCGCGAAAAGTCCCATTGCCAGCGCGGCCAAAGCCGTCATCGAAACCTTCATCGGAGTCCTCCCGTTTGTATTGGTTTCCGGACATGAGCCTTGGCGGCTCGCATCCGCCGCGCGGAGTGTAGGCCCTCTGGCCGGGCCGGCCAATAAGGTCTAACCATCTGTTTTTCAAATATAAAACAGTCCTGGCGCCGAACGGCGTTCAGATTCAGGTATGTGCAAACGGCCCGATTTGACTTGGCAGCGCAAACGGGGCGAGCATCCGTAACGAGAATTGGTATCGTTTGCATTTTCACATGAGGGAGGAGCATTCAGACATGGCCAGGGCCAAATCAAGATTGCGGACAAAACACGAGACATATGCCGCCGAATTTACGGTCGCCGATTACGACCGCGCATACTTCACCAAGGACCCGATCGTCGACGCGTTGTTTACGTCGCTGACGGCTTTGACCGCCAACGTCTGGTCGATGCAACGGCGGATGCACGTCGTCGAAACCTTGCTCGAAAAGAATGGCTCTGTCACACGCGAGATGATCGAGCAGTACCAGCCGACCGAGGAAGAAGCGAAGCAGATCTCTGCCGCGCGTGACGATTTCGTCTCCGAAATCTATGACCCGTTCCAGCAGATGGGCGACATCGCCTACGGCTCGTCGATCGACGTGCCGGAAAACATGGTCTCCAAGAACAAATAGCGCGCCGAACATAGGAGAAACGCAATGACAAATCGACTTTTCCCAACACTCGGCCGCCGCGATCTGTTTGCCAGCGCTGCCGCTGCCGCCGCTTCGGCCACCGCCGCGTCGCTGAACACTGCGGAAGCCAAAGAGATGGCCAAGGAGTCCGTGCGGACCATGACGGTGCGCGGTTACAACGGCATCTATCCGCGCATGCCGACGTTGAAGATGGAAACCCGGGGCGAGTTCTACGCCGGCCTGTATAAGTGGCGCCTGCAAGAAATGGAAAAAGCCGCCGACGCGCATGCCATGGAGCTTTTGCGCGCCAACGGGATCGATCCCATGGCCGATATGTCGTGGGGCGAGGCGGTCGCTTTGCTCGAAGGCGATCCGTTGATTGCCATGACCTGCCGCGCCCGCAGCAGCCATCAGAAGCTCAAGTACCAGATGCTGCAAAACGAGTACTACAAGCGGGCCGATGAGTTCCTCTCGGAAATGGAACGCGCCGACAAGATGGGTCCGGGCACACTGGAACTCAATCCGAAGATGGATATTCCGGAGTATACGGCCCGCGAAATCCATTCGATGCCCGGCGGCTATGTTGGCGATCCTTTCGCAGGCCATTTGTATCACGCCGGTACCGACTGGGGCGCCTACGTCGAAGTCAATTATCAAGATGGCGCTCATATGCAGATGGCCAAGGCGGCGGCGACACCGGCCGACGGCAAGGTCAAACGCATCCTCGACCTCGGCACGTCAATCGGCCAGTTCGCGACCTCGATGAAGCGCCGGTTCCCCGACGCGGAAGTTTGGGGCCTCGACATCGGCGGTCCGATGGTGCGTTACGCGCACATGAAGGCGGCCGACATGGGCGTCGACGTCAATTTTGCGCAACGCCTGTGCGAAAAGAGCGGTTTCCCTGATAACCATTTCGATATCGTCACGTCGAACTTGTTGTTCCATGAAGTCAACGAGCAAGGCGCGAAGGATATCATCAAGGAAGTCGCGCGCGTGTTGCGGCCGGGCGGCGTCTATTCGTCGACCGATACCAACGACACACCGCCGACCGCCAAGGGCAAATACACCCTGTGGTACAATTACCGTTGGAACCACGAAGATTGGTACGCCGATTGGCATCGTGTCGATTTCAAGGGTGAGATGGAAAAGAACGGCTTGAAGGTTAAGCGATCTGTAACCGGCCGTTTCGATCCAAAATACGTCGCGATCAAAGTCTGATCCGATACGCAAATACATGCGGCGGTGTTTGGGGAAACCCGGACACCGCCGCAATGTTTATCGGACATGCAACGGCGCCATTTGTCGCGAAGCGCACTTTCATGCCCGCAGCGGCGGCCGGCCGGCCCGTTAAGAACGCAGCCGGCGATGCCTCATGAAATGTTGGATCACGTTTGGAAATAGATCGACTTATCTAGAGCTGACAGAGAGCTTTGGCATCAATTGCTTTAGTGTGGGCCCCTTGAAATGTAACGCCCACTTTTCTCGTAAGACCGACAATGACGAGGTTTCCGCAACCGGATAATTGTAGGTCTCGCAATCCAAATACCGTACGCGGATCCCTTCGATAACGACATCTTTCGGTGCAACCGGCGGCACCTTCCAATCGGCAAACGCGCCAAGGGCCAACTGATCGCCATTCCAATTCTTGAGATCACCGAGTTTCAACCGTTTGGCATTTGTCTCCTCGGCAAGCCAATCGTAATAAGACAAGCAAATCTTTAGAAAATCCGATGCACGCGGCGAGCGCGCGTCGGGCACCATGATGAAGCCGCCATTTATCGGCGCATCTACAAATCCCGGGCGTGCGCGATAAGTCAATCCGATGTCGAACTGACCGTCGACCAGCTCCTGGAAATCATGGTTGATATGCACATCCGAATCGAGAAATAGAACCACTCCATCGATCTGATTCAAAGATAAGAACGTAAAATATGCCTGCATTCTCGAATACATCACGGCGGAACTATCGAGAGGCAACCGAAGCAACGTGTGAGGCGCGCGCAGCGCGGAAAAATTTGTATGTTGATCGGAGAGAATGACGCATTGCGCGTTGAGGATCGATCGACCAACGCTCGCAATCGAATAGTTTAACAAGTCAATGTAATCGATGCTCTCTTTGCGATTCGAATATGGATGGTTCCCGGTCGAGGGCGCCATATGAAAATAGACAACGAACGTTGGGCGCGATGCCTGATCCGCCAATTCGGCATGCAGCTTGTTCATGACGCCTTGAGACTCCGGTCCCAATTCGAGCGGGCCACAGTGCGCCGCCGCCTCGAAAATCGCGTGCCTCGAACGTTCTTTGGCGTCTCGTAGGAATAGCACCCGCTCGTTCGACGCGATTGTTTCGGCATATTTGATTAAAAAGGCTTTGGGAACGCCTTGGACGGCAATCGCGCCTTTCAAAAATTGCAGCGCTTTTTCGCCCTCGCCCAACAAGCTGTGCACCTCGCCAAGCGCCGCTTGTACGACAGGATTATTCGGTTCGATTGAATACGCGCGAGAAGCGCATTGCATAGCGTCGGTCAGATTTTCGTTCCTGGCGTGCAAATAGCATAACTCGATCAATATGCTGACTGACGCCGGCCATTTCTGGCTGGCGCGTATGAAGATTTGCACCGCATTCTCTAGTTTGCCGGCATCGTCATATGCCTTGCCAAGCGCGGCAACCGTCTCCAAGGAATCGGGCACAACGGAAACGGCCCTTTCAAGCATAGTGATCGCGTCGTCAGCCTGCCCAGCCCTCTTATGAGCCAGCGCAAGATTGCCATAATATTCCGCGTTAGTGGGCGCGAGTTGCGTTGCTCGACGGAACGCTTGAACAGCCTTCTCAGAGTTACCGGATTCAATTTCAATCGCGCCAAGGATATTGAAAATGTGAGGATCCGGTACTTTCGCGAGGCTCGCGGCGCATATCTTGCGTGCTTCGGATAATTTCCCGGCCCGAAAAAGCGCCGCAGCCTCGTTGATGACTTTCGGATCCGTCCTGTATTTCAATTTTTGATTCATGTCGCGCCGCTTCAAACTTCGGTGCCGCACCTACTATAGACCGCACGTCAACGACCGCAACGCATCACTACCGAAAGCGAGATCATAAATTGGCTCGTGCGGGACCAAGATATTTTCGTCCAGTCCGGATTTCGCCCATCGAAGCGTCCGTTCACAAACCTATTCTCAATCGGATCACTTGAGATCAGGCAGCATTCCTTTGAGGACGCGCGCGGCGCCCAAGACATCGGCGACTGGTGTGTGCGAAAAATCGATTTGCCCCTGAAACCCGCCTGTGCCCGCTTTATCGGCCACGATAAAAGGCATTTGTTGACCGAACCCAACCGGTTCGTTCGTGATTTCCGATGGGATTACAATATCTGAAAATCCATTCTCCGTGCACAGCGCATGCAACTTGGCGACGACATCCGCCCGCTCATCGGGATGGGCAAAGCCGATCCGCCGGACATGCCAATCGGCGAAACCATGCAAATCGCAATCGATTTCGATACCCGCCTGACGCACAAACCGAATCATATCCTTGAGGATACGAAATACCATGGCCTCGACGCTTTGAAGTCCTTGGAGCGGATATCGTTGTATCAACTCGTCAATTTCAGGCTCCAACGACGTAAACGCGTTGCGCTGTTGCGAGTCAGGTGCGGTGTACTTGAACGCCGACCCCGCGCTTCCGTCTGAATACCCCATGACCGATAACGGGCGGTCAAATTGAGCAAACCGATCCGAATAGGCGAGGTTGAGAATACCGCTTCCCATGTCTGGAGAAATGCTCATCGGATAACCGTTAAGAGCTTCGGTGATTTTCTGCACTAACGACCGTTGAACGAGATTGTGATAGACCGAAGGCATATCAAACGGCTTGATGAATTTCTGATACATCGCTTTGAGCGCCGCCTTGCTGTCAACGAGTTTAAGCGTTGTGCCGACCCGGAATTTCAGGCGGTTTCGCTCATGTTCACCCGCGAATGACGGCCAGCGATAGATCGGCCGATTCCAAGCGATGATCGGAACATCGGCTTTTCGCATCACGAGTTCCGCGAGGGCGGTGAAATCGGGCATCAATGCGTCATCGTCGCCGATGAAGATCAGCCAATCGCCCGAAATTCTTTGCAGCGCCCGCGTCCAATTTCCTCGCATCGACAACGGTTCATCGCTACGCGTGTACACCACGCGCGAATCGGTCAAGGATTTGACATAACTTTCCGTGCCGTCAGCGCTGGCGTTGTCCGCGACAACAATTTCCATGTCGCGTTCGGGCTGCACGAAAATCGACTCAAGACAAATCTTCAATGTCTCGATGCGATTGCGGGTTGGGACAACGATGGAATATTTCGGCATAGGGGAAGATCAGACAAGTCGAGCAATTTAAAATCTAGTCACTTGGAACGGCAATATACAACGTCTCGTGGAAACGGCCACTTAGACCGATTGCCCCACGTTCTTAGGCATATATGCTATGAATTGCGAGAGGTTTCCACAAACAACAACGCGCAATCTCAAAGGACCATATTTCCGGACAAACGGCGTAATTTGACTGGCTTGGAACCGGCACGGCCCCGGATTTGCCGGCCTCGATCTGCGCTTGGTCGAAGAAATATCTTGCGGGAAAATCTCCGTGGCGACTGTCCACTTATCAACGTCTGAAATCTCACCCGTCGTTTGGAGAAGGCTTTCCCCACCAATCCATGGTCGGCACGCGCGCGATAAGCCCTTCGACATGTTCGATTTCGACGGCCGCCTCTCCGATCCGGATATTGCGATCATTTCCGCCTCGATGTCTCAAAATACAGTCGTCGCGCTGGACGATTTCGAGGGCATCGAAAAAGGTGTCTTACATGCCTTGTCGCTGAAGCAAACGATTTTTCGCGACCACATTCTGATCTTACCACCAAATGGCACCGGGCTGCGTCTTTGGTAGCGCGCGAGAACAACCGGATTCCGCCGGCAAGAAAAAATCGAACGAAACTCTTACTTTGCCGCCGGACGATTGGCGACCCAATCGGGGACGCTCTCCGCAGGCATGGGCCGCGCAAGAATAAAGCCTTGTAGAGAATCGACGCCCAATTGCTTCACAAGTTTGATTTCGTCGTCGCTCTCGACGCCTTCGGCGACGACCTTCATTCCGAGGTTATGAGCCAACGCCACGCCGGAGGCAACGATCGAGCGCGCCGTCTCGTCGCCGACACAATTCATCGTCAAGGCGCGGTCGATCTTCATCACGTCGAACGGCAAGGACGAAATCCCAGAAAGTTCCGAATAACTCGTTCCAAAGTCGTCGATCGCGATAGAAAACCCCGCATCGCGCAGCTCACGCAAAACGGCAAGCGCATCTTCCGCGCCGTCGCCGGCGACAATGGACTCGGTGATCTCAAGAATGATCTGATCCGCACCGATCCCGGCGCTCTTGCCCAGCGCCGCGATCCGCTGGGGCGAATTGCGGTCTCGTAGGGTCGAAGAATCTAGGTTCACACTGATCCTGGTGCGGTGGTCTTGGGCGTTCCAGTCGGCGCACTGCCGGATCGCCAGGTCGATCGCGCGGTCCGTGATCGCGCCGATTGCCCCGCAGCCGGCGGCATCTGGAACGAAAGCACTCGGCCACAGCAAGCCGTGAACATTGTGATTCCAGCGGATAAGCGCTTCGACAGCCTCCGCCTCGCCAGTGACCGCAGAAACGATCGGCTGGTAGTGCAATAGAAACTCGCCGCGATCGAGGGCTGTCGTAAAGTCGTTCTCGTTCGGCGCAAACAGAAAGCCCTGAGACTTCTCGACCGCGGTGTTTGCCAATACGCCGCAATACTCGGTGAGAATATCTTCCATGCGCTCCCGCGTAATTGGCTTCACGACCCATTCAAGGACGTGCATGCCGCGGGAGCGGGCCATGTCTGAAACGGTCGAGAGCAAAGCCTCATGAGCGACGCTCACGATTACCAGCGCGGGCCGCCGGTCGAGCGAAGCGGCCCGGCGAATCATCTCGATCCCGTCCATCTCCGGCATATGGAGATCGCAGAACACGACGTCGATCCGCTTCGAATCGTCTCGCAAGATTTCGAGACCCTCGCGCCCGTTGGCCGCGAGGCTGATGTTTTTCACTCCGATTGCGCTCAAGAATTCGCTCATGAGATCGCGGACGATGTCCTCGTCTTCGACCACTAAGGCGTGAAGCGCGTCAACAGTTGGCGTATTTCCTGACATCTCAATTAGCATTGGCCCCGGGGCACAAATAACTCGGCCATACGAGGGATGCCGACGCCCACAATTTTACGATTATTCGACAGATTATTGGGTTTGGTGTTGAACTCCAACCTTATTTGTGGTGCCGCTCTTCCCTCGAAGCCTTAACGCGAGAGCGGTCCCATCGGTTGCCGCGGAAGGCGACCGTAAGTTTATCCATTGGGTGGGCCAGCTCTACTCGCCGTTATAAATTTGTGACGGTGTGGCGCTTTGTGACGGTGTGGCGCGGATAGAGCGGCGGGTGTCACCTTCGACCTGGAATACAATAATATCGGCAGTTATCTCAGTAGTGCGCGGGGCCCTGCCGCGAGAGACGGAAATGAGAGCGCTCGGAGGACAACGTTCAAGAGAGCTGAGCTGTTTGCTGGCAGGCACTCGGTACGCCGCATCAACATACAATTTCTCAAGACCTCTACGGTAAGGGGGTCCACGACGTCAAATGCTCGCACTAAAAGGAGAGCAATTTAATTCAGGCCACCTCCGCTTTCTTCTCCGGGCTTCATGAAATAGAGCGAATACGAATATCGCCCCCCGATAACCGCTTTTTCCCGAAAGCCTGCGGCCGAGGCGAGCTCACGCACGGTTCTCTGATCTTGAAAATGAGGATCTGCGATCACCTCCGTGATTGCCAAAAGGCCGCCCGGTTTTAAAGCCGCGAAGATTTCGCGCAAAGCGTCACCGGGGTGCTGCATTTCGCCCAACACCGTGACAAGGACCGTTCGATCAAATCGATCGAGTTTTAGATTACCGGTCCCTATCTCGCCCTGAAGAAAACGAATATTGGTTACCCGTGCTTTCACCGAACGTTCTTTGGCCCGTTCCAGCATACCTAATTGCGAGTCCACGGCGGTGACGTGCCCGCGTGGCCCGACTTTGATCGCCATCGGAATTGAAAGGCGGCCGGGTCCGCAGCCGACATCCAGTGCGGACATGCCTTCCCGCAAATCGAGATGGTCAATGATGACTGCCGCGCGATTGTTCCGGAACAATGGGTTGTCGAGTTCGACGAGCCAAGACAGCCAAG
>JAGREB010000218.1 GCA_020446775.1 Paracoccaceae bacterium | reverse complement strand
TCGCTGAGATTGCGGGTGAATTCGAATTTGGCGAGCTCACGCAATTCGATTCCGGCGCGCAGGAACGCGAATAAGTCATCGACACTCATGTCCAGGCCGAGCGCGCCGAGATGCGAGGCGATATCCTTTTGCTGCGCGGTGGTTGGAATAAACGCCTGTCGCGGGGAACGGACTTTGGACGGCGTGGCCGTACCTAAATAAAGGTCGGGTGCTTCGTCGTAGCGCGGCGACATCAGATCGTAGGTGCCGGGCCGCAGGTGACCGTAGTGTTTCAAGAAATCTTCACGGCTTAAATCGGCAAGGTCGCGCACGAATTGGCCGCTGACGGTTTCGACGCCGGTCAGAAACGCGTCGTGGTCTTGATCGCTCAAGACTCCGACCGCGACCAGAGAACGCAGCATTTGCATGGCGATGAAGCCCGCCCGGGCCAATCCGGCAAAGGGGAGCGTGCCATAGCGCTTACAGTCTTCAAGCAGCCAGTAGATTCGCGCCAAGGGGTCGAGGGCCGAGTTCTCGATCTGCGGCCGGCGTGCCGCCAGAATGTCGATCTTGGCCCGGTCGACGCGCCACAACCCCGACTTGGCATTGACGATGCGGTTGGTTAAATCGCGCAGGGATAACGTGAGGTGTTCGCAATCGTCGGCGCTGAAACCGTGCGCCGCCAGATCTTTCAGCCGCGCAGGCAGATCGAACGTCGCGCAGGACATGACGATCTCGAACTCGACTTTGTCGTGCAGCGCGGGGGCGGCGGTCAGGCGGTCGATGTAGTGATCGACCAGACGGTCGGCCAACTCCGGCACGACGGACTTGGGAATAAACGAGTTGAACGACACGCGCACATCGACGTACGGCTGGCCGGCAAAGTGAACCACCAGCGGAAAACTGCGCAAATTGCGATATCCATAATTATCGCGCTGGTAAGCCCAAATTCCGTCGGTGACGAGATCGCGGTAAAGCGACAGGGCAAGCGGCCGGGGCCGCACGCCGATGATCTCGGCCGGATTCCAATCGGGCATGACGCCGAAGACGGTCGACCGCCCGCACAGAAATGGATGCGGCGTTTGCGCGGCTTCGATCTTGGCCGCGATCCGGTCGAGTTGCGCCGCAAAATCCGCGGACGACGCCAGTGCGGCGGTTGCCTGAACGATCAGCGGGCGCACCTGAAGGACGTAGAGCGCATCCACATCGATGGCGAACTCGACATCGAGCGGCGCGCCGGCGAACAGGTTTTCGAGTTCGTCGAGCAAGGCCAACACGCGGGTTAAATCGCCGTCTGGGGCCGACGCGCCGGGTGCAGCGACGAAGGTCAGCGTTTCCGCCGCACCGCCGGTGACCGCCGTTGTATCGGAACCATAGGCATAATTGACGACCCGGTACGCGGAGCCCGACTGGGGATCGCGATTGAACGCGACGCCCGATAGCCGCGCGCCGTTCAGCATCGGCTGAATGAGCACGTCATGATCGCGGCCATCGGCGGGATAGGACGCGATGACGCGCTCGACCGCATCGCGTAACGAGCCGCCCGCTCTGGCGTCACCGTTTTCGGCAGCGCCGGTTTCGGTGGCACCAGCTTCAACATTGAGGACGGTGAGATATTTCCCCGCCATCGATGCGGCCGTCGAATCTTCGCCGGCCGCGCTTGACCGCACGGCGAGGCGCTGACCGGCGAAGGTGTCCCTAATTTGGCCGAGGATCGTATCGGGATCGGCGCGCCACTGCGTAAGCGTGAAAACCTGCGCGGGGAGCACCCGCGCGGACGCAACACGCCCTTCCAGCGCAATCAACGTCCGCGCTTTTGACCCAAATTGCATCGCGTCGATTTTCAAGTCCGTACCCAACACCGCAGGCGATGAAGCCCGCGCGGGCGAGTTTGGACCGCACCGCGTGGCGATGCAACGGACCGCAAATGCGTGTCAGATCACTCCGCGGGCTGGGTGTCGTCGCCGAAGCGGCGCGATGGAAAGGCCCGTTCGTACTCGGCTAGTTTCGCCGAAACGCGCCCCGGCGATCCGGTGTTCTTGGCCAGCAGCAGATAGAAGACCGGCACCACCAGCAGAGTGACGAAGCTCGCGAAACTGACGCCCGTCATGATCACCAGACCGATCGCATGGCGCCCTTCGGCGCCGGCGCCGGTCGCAAGGACAAGCGGCAGCGCGCCGGTCACGGTTGCGAGCATGGTCATGATGATGGGTCTGAGGCGGATGGTCGCGCCCTCGATCAGGGCCTCCTTGAACGGCATCCCCGCATCGCGCAATTGGTTGGCGAACTCGACGATCAAAATGCCGTTCTTGGCGGCAAGGCCGACCAACACGATGATCCCGACCTGGGAGTAGAGATTGAACGAGGTCCCGTCGGCCCACAGGCCCGCGAGCGCCCCAGCCACGCCGAGCGGCACAGTCATGAGAATAATGAACGGGTGGACGAAGCTTTCGAATTGCGCGGCCAACACCAGGAACACCACGACCATCGACAGGCCGAATGCGAGAATCATCAGATAACCGGTTTCCTGAAGCTCCTCGGCTTCGCCTTTCCAGGAAATTCGCGCCGTTGGCGGCAGTTTTTCCTTGGCGATGGCAGCGACATCGCGCACGGCGTCACCCAGCGAGTAGTCGGGCGCCGGGTTCGCGAACACCGAAACCGCGCGCATGCGGTCGACGCGGCCCAACATGTCGGGGCCGGCAAACTCTTCGATCTTCACAAGGCTCGACAGCGGGATCAATTCACGCGTCGTATCCGAACGGACATAGATATTCGCAACATCCGTGGGCGTGCGCCGGTCGGCAAGCTGGCCTTGGAGGATGACGTTGTATTCCTGGCCGCCTTCCACGAACGTCGTCACTTTGCGCGAGCCCATCATGACGGCGAGCGTTTGCGCGATCGAACCGATCGACACGCCCAAGTCGGCGGCCCGAATGCGGTCGATCCTCAAGCGAATCTGCGCCTTGTTTTCATTGAAGTTGGAGCGCACCGCGGACAGCCGCGGGTTCTTCCGCATCTCGTCCATCATGATGTCGCGCCATTGGCGCAATTCCTCATAGGTGGGCCCGCCGATCGAAAGGTTGATGCCCGATCCCCAACGCCCCATCCCGAAAGCCGAACCCAGATTGGGTACGAATTGCGCACCCGGGATCGCCATGACACGCGGCGCGATCTCGCTGAGCAATTCCTGCGCACTCTTGTCGCGTTCGCTCCACGGCTCCAGGCGCAGGATCAGGTTCCCCGAGTTGGTCGCGGACCCGGCCGCGCCTTCGCCCATCGGCATCATTTGCAGAACCTGATTGACGCCGCCGCCCTCCACGTAGGGCAGGAGGAACTTGGTCGCCGCCGCAGCCTGACGGTCGGTATATTCCAAACTCGACCCTTCGGGGGCGCGCACCATGATATTGATCGAGCCGCGATCCTCGCGCGGCGTGAATTCCTGCGGAATGATCGTGTACATCCACACGCCGGCAGCGACGATGGCGAAGAACAGCGCCAAGACCGCAGACGGGCGTTCGAGCCCGGCGGTCAACGTCTTGCGGTAAAACCCCTGCATCCATTCGAACGCGCGCATCGATCCGCGCGCCATGAACGTATCGTCGAGTTCGTTCTTGAGCACTTTGGAACACATCACCGGCGTCAGCGTCAGCGCCACGAACATTGAGAACGCGACAGCGGCGGCCATGGTGATGGCGAATTCACTGAACAAGCGCCCAACCGTGCCTTGCTGCAACGTGATCGGCACGAACGCGGCGATCAGCACCAGCGTCGTCGCCACGACGGCCACGCCCACCTGACGCGTACCGCGGAACGCGGCAAGCAGCGGCGGTTCGCCGCGCTTCATGCGGCGGTGAATGTTCTCCAGCACGATGATGGCGTCGTCGACCACCAGCCCGATCGCCAAAACGAGCGCAAGCAGAGTGAGAATGTTGATCGAAAAACCGAGCGGCCACAGCAGAATAAACGTCGCCGTGATGCTGATCGGCACCGTGACGGCGGGAATCAACGCCGCGCGCAATGTGCCCAGGAACAGATAGATCACCACCAGAACCAGGATGCCCGCGACCCCCATCGCGATGCCTACTTCGCGCAGGGCCGCTTCGATGTAGACCGAGGAATCGTTCGAAATGCGGAACGACATGTCGTCGGGAAGCGATGCCTGAAGCAGCTCGATTTCCTTGCGCACGGCGCGCGCCACGGACAACGTCGACGCCCCTGGCCGCTTGATGATGCCGATGCCGATTCCGGGCGCACCGTTGGAGCGGAAAATCGAGTTATCGTTTTCAGCGCCGATTTCGACCTCCGCCACTTCGCCGAGGCGCACGAGATAGTTGTTCGGTCCGCGTCCGATCACCAGGGCCGCGAAATCTTCGGGTGTTTGATAGTTGCGCGCGGTTCGCAGCGTGAAATCGCGCTCGGCCGATTCAAGCACACCGGCGCCAAGTTCGACGTTTTCGCGCCTCAGCGCGTTCTCGATATCGGTCACGGTGATGCCGCGCGCCGCCATGGCGCGGCGGTCGAGCCAAACGCGCAAAGCCCGCTTGCGTTCGCCGCCGATCATGACCGTTGCAACGCCTTCGATTGACGACAGGCGATCGCGCACGAAGCGGTCTGCGTAGTCGGAAACTTCAATGGCCGACCGCGTGGTCGAGGACAGATTGCCCCACATGACCGGTTCGGCGTCCTGGTCGGCCTTTTGCACGATCGGCGGGTCGGCGTCGGTCGGCAAACTTCTTTGTGCGCGGCTGACTTGTTCGCGCACGTCGTTGGCGGCATCGTCGATATCGCGGCCTAATTCGAACTCAATGGTCACCCAGCCCATAGCGTCGCGGGCGTTTGCGTTGATGTCCTTGATGCCTTCGATCCCGCTGATCTGGTCTTCGATGACCTGGACCACCTTGGTCTCGACGATATCGGCCGCGGCGCCGGGATACAGCACCCGTACCGAGACCACCGGGCGTTCGATATCCGGCGTCTCGCGGATCGGGAGCTGAACGATGGAGAAGATACCGAAGACGATCAGCAGCAGGCTGGCGACGATGGCGACGACTGGGCGTCTGATCGAAAAATCCGAGAGGAACATGGCGGCTGGTCCGCGGCGGTTGGGGGATGTTGACGTATCAGCTCGGTTCCGGGCCGGGCCTTAGAATATTGGCCGACGGAACCGACTGACTGATCTGGTCCTTGTTCATGACGTTGACCTTGGCTTTGGGACGCAAGGATTGTGTTCCTTCGATCACGACCAGGTCGCCTTCATTCAAGCCTTCGAGCACTTCGACCGATCCGACGCGCCGCCGGCCGATCGACACGAGCACGCGCTCGGCGACGTCATCGGCGGTCACGAGATAGACGAAGTGGTGGTCTTCCTCGGGAACCAGCGCTTCCTCGGGAACCATCAACGACATCTGCCGATCCTTGATTAGATCGACCACCATCAACATGCCCGGCTTCAGGCGGCCGTCGGCATTGGGAATCGCCGCGCGGATCGCCACCGTGCGGGTGACGACATCGACGCGGCTATCGACGGCGATCACCTCGCCTTTGAACAACTCACCGGGATAAGCCGCCGCCGTCGCCTCGATATCGAGACCCGGCCGCAGCGATGACAGGAAGTTTTCCGGCACGGCAAAATCGAGCTTGATCACCGACACGTCGTCGAGCGTTGTGATCACGGTCCCCGGTGTGACCAGGGCGCCGACGCTGACTTTGCGTGTGCCGAGAATTCCGTCGAACGGCGCAGTGATGCGATAGTCCGCGACGCGCGCGCGCGCCGCTTCGACGTTGGCTTCGGCTTTGCGAACCGCGGCGATGGAGCTGTCGAGCCGCGATTGCGAAACGTTCGAGGTTTTGTACAACCCGCGAATACGTTCGAGTTCCTTGCGTTGTTCGTCGAGATTGGCAAGTTCGACGTCAAGGCGGGCATCCTGTTCGCCGGCATCGATGGCGGCAATCTCGGTTCCCTTGGTCACGAACGCGCCGTCCTCGAAATTGATTGCGCGGATGATGCCTTGAACCCGGACAGTCACCGTGATCGATTCGTTGGCACTGGCCGTACCGATGGCTTCGATATGATCGGCGAACACTTCCTTGTGGACTTTGGCGACATTGACCGGGACGGGGCGTCCACCGCCCATCATCCCACCGCCCATGGCGCTGCGCGGCGCACCCGACGGCGCACCCATGCCGGCCGGTGCGCCGGCGGACCGGCCCGGCATTGCACTGTCGGGTCCAGCTTCGGGCATCAGCTGCGGCGCCAAGTAAACCCATGCCCCGCCTGCGGCAACAACGATAATTGCCAATAAAATCAGAGTCTTAATTGCTTTCATGTGCTCTTACCAAAACCGCCCGCGGCGGCCAAAAAAACAGCAGCGTGCAGTGCCGATCCGGCACCAGGTCGCCGCAAAATCCGAATGTTAGGAACAACGGTTATACGCCTTATATCGCTGCTTGGGTTATCACACCATCGACAGCGTGTAACTCACTGTAACAGAACACTTAAGAGCGATCGTCCCGCGCCGGGGCACAGATTCGGATGGCCCCCTGGCCAAGGCCCCGGATTTCATGTTGTTGTCGGCAAAGTGAGACGCAGAACAACGCGCCGCTGGCAGCGCTCGGGGTCATGATGAAAAAATCTTGGGGACGAATTCTGGGCGCGATCTTGTGCCTCGCTGTCGGCGGCGCGGTCCTTGCCCCCGACATGGCGTTTGCACAAGCCAATCCATTCGGCGCCGGGCGGTCGGCACCGAACCAGGATCAACAACCGGCCCGCGCTGAACCAGGGGACGAACAAGCGGCGCCGGAGCGAACCTCCCCGCCGGCCATCACCCTGCCCGTCCCGGTGCAAGCGGTCTTCCGCCAAATCGCCGATTGGCAACGCGCGCTCAATCGTTTCATGGGACGGCAGATGCGCGAATCTCAGGGCAGCGGCGGGCTCACTGCCGCTTTGGTCTTGTTGGGCGCGAGTTTTCTTTACGGCGTTCTGCATGCCGCCGGTCCCGGCCACGGCAAAATGGTGGTGGCGTCCTACTTCACCGCCCGGCAAGCGCCGCTCGCCACCGGCATCTTGATGGGCGGGATCATCGCCTTCACGCAAGCCGTCGTCGCCATCGCCGTGGTGATCATCCTGGCGGCCGTCGTCGGGCGCACGCAATTGCAGGTCATGGACGACGCCAGCGTGCTCGAGATCATCAGCTATGGGATCATCTTCCTGATCGGCGGCTATATGACATGGTGCGCGCTGCGCGGCCGCGAAGCCTTTGGCCACGATCATGGGCCCGCCGCCAGCACGTTCGACGAACCGGTCGAAGAGGCGATGGCGCGCGAAGCGCTGCATGGACAGCATGGCCATGATCATCACCATGCGCATGATCACGGAAATGATCACGGACATGACCATGGTCACGATCACAGCCATGATCACGGTCACGGTCATGATCACGAC